>JAQGPI010000188.1 GCA_028293175.1 Verrucomicrobiaceae bacterium
TCCATCCGCAACTTCGTCTTCGCCCATCTCGACTCCGATCTGCCGCTCACGGTGTGGTGGCAGGGTGAGCTGACAGAGCGGCTGGATGAGCGCTTCTACAGCGTGATTGATTCGCTGATTATCGACAGCAGCCAGTGGTCGGACCCCGGCGGCTCTTTGCAAAAGGTGCTGAGCGCCAGGGGCAGCCGCACCTCGCGCTTCACTTTGAGTGACCTGAGCTGGATGCGCTCGCGTGTCATGCGCCTCGCCCTGGCGGCCTCCTGTAACGACGCCATGGTGCTGGCCGAGCTGCCGAAAATAAACCGGGTGAAGATCACCCACGGCACCGGTCATCGGATGAGCGCCCTGATGATGGCTGCCTGGCTTGGCACCCAGCTCAAGTGCCGCCTTGCGGAAGGCCAGGGCCTGCGCTTCGAGCGCGATGCCGGGGCCGCCATTGACGTCATCCTTGAGGAGTCCGCCCACTCCTGCCCCGTCCAATCTTTGGAACTCAGCGGCCCCGATGTCGCCATCTCCATCTGCCGTGATCCAGAGTCGTGCTTCATCCGCTCCAAGATGAATCACCCCCATCACTGCCGCGATGAAGTGCAGCCCGCCGGCACCACTGATGACGGCGATCTAATCGCTGACCAAATGGGGCGCCTGGGTGGGACGACGCTTTACTTCGAAATGCTGCCGCTGTTGCAGGCGATGCTCAAGTGAGCTTGAGGAAGCGCACACAAACTCCGCCGCCCACGTGCTGCTCCTTGCCGGTGGGCTTGATCTCGCCCGTAGCCTGATCGATTTCAAAGACGACGACGTTGCCGCTGTCCTGATGGGCCGCGAGCAGCCAGCGACCGCTTGCATCAATGTTGAAATTGCGCGGCACCTTGCCGCCGCTGGAGACATTGTTCACATGAGTGAGCTTGCCCGTTGCGTCGTCAAAATCCAGGCGCGCAATGGTGTCATGGGTGCGCAGGGACACATAAACCCACTTGCCATTGGGGTGCATGCGCGTCTCGGCGGTGGAGTACTTGCTGCTGAACGCCTCGCCCTTCGGCAGCAATGAAACTGTCTCCAGGGCTGTCAGCTTTCCCGATTCGGCATCATAGGCAAACACTGTTTCCGTGAGCGTGATTTCATTGTTCACTAGCACGTGCTTGCCGCTCTTGGAGAACACTAAATGCCGTGCCCCAGAAGCAGGCGGCACTGAGCCTGATCCATTGGCGGCGAGAGCGCCGGAAGTGACATCCAGCTTGTAGCTGAACACCTTGTCCAATCCCAGGTCGCAGACCAACACAAAGCGATTGTCAGGCGAGAAGTTGGCCGAGTGCGCGTGAGGTCCGCCCTGGCGCTTCTTATCCGCCACGGTTCCCTCATGCTGGATGAAACTCACGGCCTCGCTCAGGGAGCCATCGGGCTTGATCTGGAAAGAGGCCACGCTGCCGCTGCCATAGTTAGCCACCACGGCCACCGTACCGGTCTTGTCGATGTTCACATGGCAGGCGCCCTGGCCTTTGCAGGAGGCCTTGTTGATGAGCTTGAGCTTGCCGTCCGGCAGCACGGCGTAAGCCATCACACTCGCCCGCGATTCGCCCACGGCGTACACAAATTTGCCGGAGGGATGGATCTCCAGGAAGCTCGGGCTGTCTGCCTCTACCGCCAGCTCCGGTGTGCCAAGCACGCCGGTGGCCGGATCGAAATCCGCCATGTAAATGCCCTTGCTGTCGCTTTTGCCACCGGTGTAGGTGCCGAAATAGACCCTCGTTTTGCCAGCAGCCGCCAAGGCCACGCCTTTTCCGGCCAGCAAAATCCCGGCTGTTCCAATCACCTGATGAGCAAATGTGCGACGATTCATAGAGTGACGCCATCACACACAAGCCTCCAGGGCCTGGCAAGCTTGCAGAGCAAAAGATTTGCTGAATTCGCCGAACCGACCATCTTCCCCGCATGCAAAAGGTTTTCCGTGCGCTGGCCATCGGCGTTGCTCTGTGCAGTACCGTGAAGGCCGATGAGGTCGAAGACGGCGTCAACTCCGCGCTCAAGTCTTATAAGGAAGGCAAGCCTGCGGATGCAGCCAATGCCTTGCAAAATGTGCTGAAACTGCTCAACTCCAAAACCGGCGGTGCCCTGGCGGCAGCCTTGCCGGATCACATCGGGGGCTGGCGTGGCGGCAAGGTCGAAACCCAGTCCCTCAGCGGCACCGGCGGCGGCAGTACCACCTCCCGCACCTACCGGCAGGGCAGCAAGGAGAAGGGCGACGAGAAAAAAATCAGCGTCTCCATCGCCTCGGATTCACCGTTGCTCGGTACCATCAGTACCTTTTTGAAAGCGCCTGCGCTGGGCCAGTTGCTCGGTGCCAAGCCGAAGGATGTGGGCCCCTACCCTGCCATGTTCATCAGCAAGGAAGGCATCCTCCAGTTTGCCGTCAACGACCGCTATGCCGTCTTGATTCAAGGCAAGAAGCTTGGTGAAAGCGAAATCATGGAAGTCGCCACCGGCCTGAAGCTTGGCATTCTCAAGGACATCCACTGATACCTCCATGAAGACGGCGAGAGCCTTCGAACTGCGCACCGTGCGTCGTCACCTCGTGTGCCGATGGCTGGCGTGGATTGGGTTTGTCGTCGTGACGATGGCAGTGCATTCCGGCTTGGTATTCGCCATCGGTTTCCTGGCCCTGGCGGTCTACATGGAAAAGCAATGGCCGCTGCCGGATGCAAGGCTCTTTGGCTGGCGCATGCCTTCCAATCTTCTGACCAAAGGCGTGGCCCTCATCGTGGTATGGATGGTGGCCAAGGCCCTGATCCCGGCACTCCAAATCGCTTGGGGCGACCAGTTTGTGGGAACGACCGCCCTTCTACTGTTGGTTCTTTTCCTGTGCTCGCAGGTGCAGCTTCTGCGTGGCCGGGGCGTCTGGTAGCTAAGGGAGCGCCGGCCCTCCTTTCTACTGGAAGAACTTCTTCGCCTTAGCAAAGAAGCTCTCGTGTAGCGGCGAATTGTTCTCTCCCAGCGCCTTGGCGAAGTCCTGCAGCTTCTCGCGCTGCTCAGTCGTCAGCTTATTGGGCACAGCAATCTGCACATGCACATACAGGTCGCCGTACTGGTCGCGGCCCATCACCTTGACCCCTTTGCCGCGCAGGCGGAAAGTCGTCGCGTTCTGAGTTCCAGCGGGAACCTTGACCGTGGCTTGAGCACCGAGTGTAGGCACTTGCAGTTCGCCGCCCAGCGCCGCTGTGGCATAGGAAAGCGGCATCTCGCAATGCAGATCGTGGCCATCACGCTGGAATACATCATGATCCTTGATGCGGATAAGCACATACAGGTCGCCCGCAGGGCCGCCCTTGCTGCCGAGATCGCCGTTGCCGGTGGAGCGCAGTTGCGTGCCCTCTTCGATGCCAGCGGGGATGTTTAAACGGATGCGAGTGCGCTCCTTCTGGCGACCCACACCACGGCAGGCCTTGCATGGATCAGAAACGGTTTCGCCCGCGCCATCGCAGTCGGGACAGGTCTGCTGAATCTGGAAAAAGCCGCGTGAGCTGATCACCTGGCCCGCGCCGCCGCAAGTCTTGCAGGTTTTCTTGCCGCCGCCGCTGGTGGAACCGCTGCCGCTGCACACCTTGCAAGGCACCAGGCGTTCGATCTCGATTTCCTTGGTAAGGCCGGCCGCCGCCTCTTCAAGCGTGATGTCCAATGGGTAGCGCAGGTCACTGCCGCGCTGAGGTCCGTTGGTACGACGACGTCCGCCGCCACCACCACCACCGCCGCCAAAGAACTGCTCAAAGATGCCGCCACCACCTCCGCCGCCAGCAGCACCACCAAAGACTTCGCGGAAGATATCGAAGGGATCATGGAAACCCCCGCCGCCACCACCGGCGCCCATGCCACCGGCAAAGGCAGCATGGCCATAGCGATCATAGGCCGCGCGCTTGTCCGCATCGCTCAGGATGTCATAGGCCTCGCCCACCTCCTTGAACTTGTCCTCCGCCGTCTTGTCGCCGGGGTTCTTGTCCGGATGGTACTGCACCGCGAGCTTGCGATACGCCTTCTTCAGATCTTCAGCGGAGATGTCCTTGCTTACGCCCAGGACTTCGTAGTAATCGCGTTTGGCGGCCATGTGGGGGAGTTACCTTTTCAGTCTTCTAATCAGTCGGTCAAGCCA
>JAQGPI010000207.1 GCA_028293175.1 Verrucomicrobiaceae bacterium
CATCCATTCCCTTCAGAAGGCCGTCCGCACCGGCAACTACGACACCTTCAAGACCTACTCCAATCTGGTGAACGACCAGATGAAGAAATTCTTCACGTTGCGCGGCCTGCTCGATTTCAAGAAGCGCGAGTCCATCTCGATTGATGAAGTGGAGTCCGTCGATTCCATTCTTAAACGCTTTAAGACGGGTGCTATGAGCTACGGCTCCATCTCCCAGGAAGCCCACGAAAGCCTCGCCATTGCGATGAACCGCATCGGCGGCAAGTCCAATACCGGCGAAGGCGGCGAAGACCCGGCACGCTACACCTGGACCAATGAGCGCGGCGACTCCAAGAACAGCGCGATCAAGCAGGTGGCCAGCGGACGTTTTGGCGTCACCAGCCTCTACCTCACGCAGGCCAAGGAATTGCAGATCAAGATGGCGCAGGGAGCCAAGCCCGGCGAGGGCGGCCAGCTTCCTGGCGGCAAGGTCTATCCTTGGATTGCCAAGGTGCGCCACTCGACTCCGGGCGTGGGACTCATCTCCCCTCCTCCGCATCATGACATCTACTCGATCGAAGATCTCTCAGAGCTCATCCACGACCTGAAAAACTCCAACCGCGCGGCACGCGTTTGCGTGAAACTGGTAAGTGAAGTGGGCGTCGGCACCATCGCCTCCGGCGTGGCCAAGGCACATGCTGACGTGGTCCTTATTTCCGGCTTCGACGGTGGTACGGGCGCATCACCGCAGACCTCCATCAAGCACGCTGGTCTGCCCTGGGAACTCGGCCTTGCCGAAACCCATCAGACTCTGGTGCTCAACAACCTCCGCTCCCGCATTGCGGTGGAAACGGATGGCCAGTTGAAGACCGGTCGCGACGTGGTCATCGCCGCACTTCTGGGTGCCGAAGAATTTGGCTTTGCCACCGCACCACTGGTCAGCCTCGGCTGCATCATGATGCGTGTCTGTCACTTGAATACCTGCCCGGTGGGCGTTGCCACGCAGGATCCGCTGCTGCGCAAGAACTTCACCGGCGAGCCCGAGCACGCGGCGAACTTCATGTTGTTCATCGCGCAGGAAGTGCGCGAGATCATGGCCGAACTCGGCTTCCGCACCATCGTTGAAATGGTCGGGCGCACGGATGCGCTGGAAGCCCGCCATGCCGTCAGCCATTGGAAGGCCAAGGGCATCGATCTTTCGAAGCTTCTCTACTCGCCCACGATGAGCCCTGAAGTGGGCCGCTACTGCACCGAAATCCAGGACCACGGCCTCGACAAGTCGGTCGATATCACCAAGCTTCTGGACCTGTGCGAACCAGCCATCCAGCGTGGTGAAAAGGTGCACGTGAACCTTCCGATCAAGAATACGGACCGCGTTGTCGGCACCATTCTTGGCAATGAAATCACCAAGCGCCATTGGGAAGGCCTGCCGGAAGACACGGTGAACCTGAAGTTCACCGGCAGCGCCGGACAGAGCCTCGGCGCCTTTGTGCCGAAGGGCGTGACCATTGAAGTGGAAGGCGATGCCAATGACTACGTGGGCAAGGGCCTCAGCGGCGGTCGCATCATCATCTACCCTGATGCCAAATCCACTTTCCCTGCGGAAGACAACATCATCATCGGCAACGTGGCCCTCTACGGTGCCACCAGCGGTGAAGTTTTCATTCGCGGTATGGCGGGCGAGCGTTTCGCCGTTCGTAACTCAGGCGTCAATACCGTCGTGGAAGGCGTGGGCGACCACGGCTGCGAGTACATGACGGGTGGCAAGGTGGTCGTGCTCGGCGAAACCGGTCGCAACTTTGCCGCTGGCATGAGCGGCGGAGTGGCCTACATCCTGGATGAGAAGGGCGACTTTGCCCTGCGCTGTAATCCACAGATGGTCGGCCTTGAGAAGCTCGAATCCGAGGAGGCTGAGGAGCTGCGCCAGCTTATCAAGCGCCACGCGCATTTCACCAAGAGCCAAAAGGCTTTCCAGGTGCTGGCTGCATGGAGCGACATGGTGCCAAAATTTGTGAAGGTAATGCCCAAGGACTACAAGCGCGTGCTTCAAGCTCTGGCCAAGGCTCATTCCGACGGCCTCAGCGGGGATGACGCCCTCAACGCCGCATTCGAAGCGAATGCACGGGACGTCGCACGCATCGGTGGGAGTTAAGATCGACCGGCCAACCTCCCCGCCTCACATCGAACCTTCACTGCATTAAGAACATGGGAAAACCAACAGGCTTCATCGAATTCCGCCGCGAACTGCCCGCCGACCGAGACCCGATTTCGCGTCTCGGCGACTGGAAAGAAATCCATCTGCATCTGCCCGAGGAAAACCTCAAAACGCAGGGCGCCCGCTGCATGGACTGCGGCGTGCCTTTCTGCCACACAGGCAAACTGGTGAGCGGCATGGCCAGCGGCTGCCCGGTCAACAACCTCATCCCCGAGTGGAATGACCTCGTATACCGTGGTCTCTGGAGAGAAGCCCTCGAGCGCCTGCACAAGACCAACAACTTCCCTGAGTTCACCGGTCGAGTCTGCCCCGCCCCATGTGAAGGCTCGTGTGTGTTAGGCATTAACAATCCGCCTGTCACGATCAAGAACATCGAAGTCTCAATCATCGACAAGGGCTGGAAAGAAGGCTGGGTGACCCCTCAGGCCCCCACACCCCGGACCGGCAAGAAAGTCGCGGTCGTTGGCTCCGGCCCTGCCGGTCTGAGCGCCGCCGCCCAGCTCAACAAGGCCGGTCACACCGTCACCGTCTTCGAACGTGCGGACCGCCCCGGTGGCCTGCTCATGTACGGCATTCCGAACATGAAGCTCGACAAGGAAGAAGTCGTGCTGCGCCGCATCAAGCTGCTTGAGGACGAGGGCGTGAAGTTCGTGTGCAACACCAGCGTGGGCACCGACATCACCGCTGAACAGCTCACCAAGGAATTCGATGCCACCGTGATCTGCACCGGTGCCACCAAGCCACGCGACCTTCCTATCGAAGGCCGTCAGCTCAAAGGCATCCATTTCGCCATGGATTTCCTCACGGCCAACACCAGGGCAGTGCTGGATGAAAACGACAAGGCCGGGCTCATAAGCGCCGAAGGCAAGGATGTAGTCATCATCGGCGGTGGCGATACCGGCACCGACTGTGTGGGCACCTCGCTGCGACATGGTTGCAACTCGCTGGTGCAGGTCGAAATCCTTCCCAAGCCTCCTCTCAATCGCGCCAAGGACAATCCGTGGCCTGAATGGCCGAAGACCTACAAAATGGATTACGGCCAGGAAGAGGCTGCCGCCAAGTACGGCGATGATCCCCGCGTGTACGTCACAACCGCCACCCATTTCGAAGGCGACGCTGATGGCAACGTGAAGGCCGTGCATACGGTGGAAGTGGAATGGGCCAAGAACGACAAGGGGCAGTTCATCCCCAAGAACATCCCTGGCACTGAAAGAGTCATGCCTGCACAGCTTGTCCTGCTCGCCATGGGCTTCCTCGGTCCCGAGCAGCCATTGCTCGACGCCCTCGGCGTGGAGCGCGATGCACGCAGCAACATCAAGGCCGAGCACGAGAAGTACACCACCAGCCTCCCCGGCGTCTTTGCCGCCGGCGACTGTCGGCGTGGTCAGAGCCTCGTCGTCTGGGCCTTCAACGAAGGCCGCGGTGCCGCCCGCGAGTGCGACCGCTTCCTGATGGGCTCGACGGACTTGCCGTAAGCTCGTTTAACAGATCAATGCTTCATCAACGCCAGCCCGAGAGGGCTGGCGTTTTTGTTAACGCATCACGCCCGTACCACAGTCCCATCCGCCGGAGTGGCAACCGCCACTTCCTCTTCAGGTGGCAACTGCACAGGTTCAGCCTTGCTGGTGACTTTGAGGAACTTGGGCTCGTAAGCGGCCCAGTTTTCCAGGATCATCTTGGCCCGTTGGCTGTCGGTCTTTTCCAGGTGGTCGAAGATGTGTTTCTTGAGCTGATTGATGTCTTCAGGATCGCTAAGGCGCTCGCCTTTGATCATCTCGGAGTTGTGCAGCTTGCCGAACATCTCGTCTTCATCCAGCAGGTAAGCGGTGCCACCGCTCATGCCTGCGCCGAAGTTC
>JAQGPI010000398.1 GCA_028293175.1 Verrucomicrobiaceae bacterium
TGGCCATCCTGAGCATGGTAGTGCTAAGCATTTTTCTCCGACACCGGGGATCACCTGAATCAAAGCCCGTGGATGCGCCCCATAGTGAAACGGAGGGCTAACCTGCGGGAAAAAAGCGCATGCCTGCGCTTGGTGCATTTTACTTCAGCGCTGCATGCACGCGATGCACATCAGGATGACCGTCGAGGCCCTGGAGGAAATTCGTCACATCCTCGCGTTGTTCGTCGGTGAGATCCGGATAGCTCTTGGGATGATACGTGAGCTCTGAAGTGGTGATCACCCAGCCTTGGGCCTTGAGGGCCTTGGTCACGATGTCAAGATTGCTGCTGGCGCAGAAGAAGCGGGCACCGGTATGGCTGGCGGCTTCCTCGCTGTCGAGTTCCAGCGGCTCCACGTTATCGGCTTCGGCCTCCAGTGCTGCGATTTCGATGTCGAGCGACTTATCGGTGTGCTGCGCCTCGATGAGGCCGCAATGCTCAAACATCCAGCCGACGGAGCCACGGGTACCCTGGGTGCCAGCCTTGAACAGCATCTTGATCTCGGAGGCGGTGCGGTTGTTGTTATCCGTGAGACATTCCACCACCACGGGCACTTGGTGCGGGGTAAAGCCTTCGTATACGACACTGTCGTACTGCACGGCGTCGGGTCCAGTGCCGGAGCCCTTGGCAATGGCGCGTTCAATGGTATCGCGGGTCACGGACTGCTTCTTGGCGATGGCGATGGCTGCGGCGAGGCGGGCATTGAATTCCGGATGCGCGCCGCCCATCTTGGCGGCAACCTGAATTTCGCGGACCAGCTTGCCCACGAGCTTGCCTTTCTGATCGGCGGCCAGTTCCCGCCACTTCTGTTTCCATTGAGCGCCCATGTGTAAAAAATCGAGTTGAGTGTGTTGAGATAGTGTGGCGTGAGGCCGCCGTGTGCCAAGCCCAAAGCGGCGGCGTCAAACGACACGCGCCGGGGCATCGCCTGCCGCCAGTTCGATGAAGACGTCTTCTAGCGTGGGCAGCTTGCGGTGCAGTTCGCGGATGCGCCACTGTTCCTTCATTGCCAGTTCCTGGATGGCCTCGCGCACATCGGTATTGGACTCGATGCGCAGCGAAAACGCCTGCCAGGGGCCGTCGGCTTTTTCAGCCACCACCTTGCGGACACCAGGGATTTCATCCAGGTGCTTGGCCACGTCCTTGCCGCCTTGCAGCTCCACATAGACAGTGCCTGCGGCACGCAGGCCGCGGGTGAGATTACGCGGTGTGTCACAGGCCTTAATCCGACCATGATGAATCATGATCACGCGGTCGCAGGTGAGCTCCACCTCATGCAGGATATGGGTGGAAAGCAGGACGGTGTGATGGGGCCGCAGACCGCGCACCAGCTCGCGCACATGGCGGATCTGCGTGGGGTCGAGGCCGTTGGTGGGCTCATCGAGAATCAGCAGCGGTGGCCGGTGGATGAGCGCATCGGCAAGCGCCACACGCTGACGGTAGCCCTTGGAGAGATTAGCGATCATGCGCCGCCGCACATCGGTGATGGCGCACATCTCCATCACTTCGCCGGTGCGCACGCGCAGGTCCTTACCGCTGAGGCCCTTGAGCGCGCCGCGAAAGTGCAGGTATTCCTTCACCCGCATGTCGAGATACAGGGGCGCGGATTCCGGCATGTAACCGACCTGCCGCCGCACGGCGAGGGAATCCTCGAACACGTTATGCCCCCCTACCATGGCGAGGCCGGACGTGGGCGGCATGTACCCGCTCAGAATCCGCATGGTGGTGGACTTGCCAGCACCGTTAGGCCCCAGGAAACCGACCACTTCGCCAGGCTGGACATCAAATGAGATGTCGTCCACGGCCACGCGGCCAGCATATTCCTTGGTGAGATTGGAGACGTGGATCATGTGCGAAGAAGAGCGGCAAGTATGCAGGGAAAGACGGCGGCTTACAACCCATGAAACAGCATCAACACGTTCCTCTTACCGATTCTCACCCCATCTTGGCCCTGCATCTGCTATTCCCCAGCCATGCTATCGCCCAACCTTTATCTTAGTAGAGCCTTCGTTGAATTCGGACCCATGACCGAGGAAGAACTCCTGGGCTTCTACCAGCGGGGTATCCTGCATATTTCCGATCACGTGCGCACGGCAGAGCATGCCGACTGGATGCCGGTGACCGAATGGGCGGTCTCGAAGGGCTGTACGTCGAAGTCGTCAATGTTGCAAAAAGCAACGCCACCAGTGAAAGGGCAAGGGAAGGCGGCGTAGAAATGACGAACGGGGAATGACGATTGGTCCGAGCGTCATTCCTTCACCCGCTGCACATCCGCCCCAAGCTCTGAGAGCTTGTCGTCCAGATGCTCGTAGCCGCGGTCGATATGGTACAGGCGCAGGATGTCCGTTTTGCCTTCGGCCTTGATGGCGGCAAGGGCGAGAGCAGCGGAGGCGCGCAGGTCGCTCGCCATCACGGGAGCACCCTTGAGTTTTTCTACGCCGCGAATGCGCGCGGTGGCCCCCTGGAGATCAATGTTCGCGCCCATGCGCTTCATTTCCGCCACGTGCATGAAGCGCTGAGGGAAGATGGTCTCGGTGATGGTGCTGGTGTCGTTGATCGCACAGGCTAGGGCGCAGAACTGCGCCTGCATGTCTGTAGGGAAACCGGGATAGACCTGGGTGGTAAGATCGAAGCCCTTGGCATTCGGGTTCGGATGAATGGTGATGGTGTCCTTGCCGATCTCCATGGGGAAGCCGCAGCCTTCCAGGGTTTGCAGCACCGCCTTCATGTGCTCAGGAGCCACGCGCTTCAAAGTGAGCCCACTGCTCATCATCGCTCCTGCGCACAGGAAAGTGCCGGCCTCGATGCGGTCAGGAATGACGGTGTGCTCTGCGCCATGCAATTCTTTGACGCCTTCGATCACAATGCGGCTGGTGCCAGCACCCTCGATCTTGGCGCCCATCTTGATGAGGAAATTGGCCAGGTCTTCCACTTCCGGCTCAGCGGCAGCGCCTTCGATAACGGTGGTGCCTTCGGCCAGCACGGCCGCCATCATCACATTGTCCGTGCCCAGCACAGTAGAGCCGTGCTTGCCCATGAGGTTGATCACGGCGCCCTTGAGGCCCGCCTTGGCATCCACCATGATGTCACCGCCATCGACGGTGACTACGGCGCTGAGCCCTTCCAAGCCCTTCAAATGCAGATCCACGGGACGGTCGCCGATCACGCAGCCACCTGGAAGTGATACCTTGGCCTCGCGCAGGCGGCCAGTGAGCGGCCCCAGCACGCAGATGGAGGCGCGCATTTTGCGCACGAGCTCATACGGGGCGGTGGACTTGATGTTCTTGGCTTCCACGACCACGACGCCGCTGGCGCGCTCCACTTCCGCACCCAGTTCGGCGAGGATCAGCGTCATGTAATTGGTGTCGCTCAAATCCGGGACGCGGCGGATGGTGCAAACGTCCTTCGTCAGCAGGGTGGCCGCGAGAATGGGCAGCGAAGAGTTCTTCGAACCGCTGATGGTGACGGAGCCCTTCAGGGTGGTGCCGCCGTGGACGATGAGTTTTTCCATGTGATGGGATGGGGGAAAGTGTCAGCGCTTGGCAAACACGAGGCGCTCTACGTTGGCAAGGTCTTTTCTCACCTCCGCCTGCGCAAATCCGGCTTCGCGGCAAAGCTCGGCGGTGCGGTGGCCCTGGTCGTGGCCCACCTCGAGGGCAATACGGCCCTCCGCAGCTAGAAATAGCGGTATCTCCTTCAAGAAACGCTCAACGATTTCAAGCCCCGATGGGCCGCCGTCCAATGCCAGGGCGGGATCGCGCTTCACCTCGCGGCTGAGAGTAGCGATCTCGGCGCTAGGAATGTAGGGCAGGTTCGCCACGATGAGATCGAACTCACCCGTGACCTTTTCGAAGAGATCAGTGCGCAGCAGCTTCACTCGACCGTTCAAGTTCAGCCGCGAGGCATTGAAGCGGGCAAGCTCCAGCGCATCCTCAGAGACATCGGCGAGCATCACGCTGGAATTCGGCCAGACCGTAGCGAGGCTCAGCCCGATGCAGCCTGAGCCGGTGGCCATGTCCAGCACACGGGCAGGCGGTGCAGTTGCCTTGGCATCCTTCACCAGCATGTCTACGAGAAGCTCTGTCTCCGGACGCGGCACCAACGCGCGATGATCGCTGATCAATTCAAGTCCGTAGAATTCCACCGTGCCCAGCAGATGCTGGAGAGGTTCGCCTTCACCGCGCCTCTTTAATAGGCCACGCAAGGGCTCCAACTCGTCCTCCTTTAAGAGCTGGTCGAAGCGCAAATAAAGGTCCATGCGGCGGCATTGCAGGACATGCGCCAGCAGGTGCTCCATGTTCAGCCGCGCTTCATCGATTCCCCGCTTGGATAGGTAGCTGGCACCAGCGGTGAGGGTTTCGAGAAGGGGCTTCATGTGCCCCATCCATGCCCGCCACCGCAGCCTTGTTCAACCGCCAAACTCACTTCTTGCCACTGAACATCTGGCCGGTCGTCTTCATGCCAGCCTCCATCATTACCAGCATCTGGTCCTGCATCTTCTTCAAGGCCTCGATCTGCTGGGGACTCAAAAACTTCGCCGCATCGTCGCGGACGCGCGCATTGTCCTGCCGGTGCTGCTCCAGTTGCCTGACGATGCCTTCCGGGGTCAGGCTCTGGGCCGTGATGGTACGCGGATCACCGTCCGGCGCTGTGGGTGGATTGTTGCGCACATCCGCCATCGTATCAACCAGTTGCTCGCGCTGCTCATCAGAAAGCGGCGCACCGGCGCTGTCAAAGGCGGAGCCGCCCAATTGCAGCATCATTCGCTCTGGTTGTGTATTAGACCACTTCTGATAGGTCTGATAGTCGTCTTCATTGTTGAGGAACTTGCGGATGTCCGCTTCGGAGCGCTGCTTGCTTGAGGCGATCTGGTCCTGGATGGACTTGCGCTCGATGCCTGATAGCGATGGGTCCACCATCTTCATGGAGAGTTCGGTTTGATTGGAAAGCTGGTCGCCGAGCAGCCCCTTGAAGTTGTCCAGTTCCTCACCGTTCAGGCTCAGCTTTTGGAACAGTGAGCCGTAGGTCATGTCAATTTTCACGTCTTGTTGCTTGCGCAGCGTGTCGCGGACTTCGGGGTCATTGAGCTTTTGGCGCACAGCCACGCCCGTTGCGGCGTTCTCCGCTTTGGTGGGTCCAGAAGGCAGCGCGAGGGGCGTTGGTTCATTGTTGGCAAGGCGGGTCCCCTTGGATGGCTCGGAAGTGACTTTCTTCACTTCGGCCAGAAGCTGGTCGCGCTCCTTTTTGAGCCTGCTGGCATCGTCGCGAGCCGCCTTCACTTCCGCTTCCAATTTCGTGACAACCGCTGACGGCGGTTCAGAATTCACCTGGAAGAACGCAACCGTAACGAGGACGGACGCGAGCGAGGTAAGGATAATAATGACTGCAGAGTTTTTCATTGGCACGAGAAGATGGACATAGGGGCCGATGAGGTTGTTAGAAATGAGTTACAAGCAGAGATGTGTACTTCCTCCCATCCAGTCACTGAAAGCATGGAAGCTGAGATCGCCGGAGACAAGCCAATCCGGGTATTGTCACCGCATAAATGCGGAGAAATGAGAGAGTTTCATCCGTTGGTTCGTTGCGTTGGGAATGTATAGGATTGTTATCATCGCCCTGCTGATGTTCAGCGCCATCGCCGCTCAGGCACAGCTTCCGCTCCAGCTCAAGCCACACGATCACGTGGTGCTCATTGGTAATACGCTGTTCGACCGCATGCGGAGCTACGGACAGTTCGAAAGCCTGCTGCATCAACGCTATCCGAAGCACGATCTCGTGGTGCGCAACCTGTCGTGGTCGGCGGATGAAATCACCCTGCGCCCGCGCCCTGATGGCTTCGGCGATCTCAATGAACACCTGACCAACGAAAAAGCGGATGTAATCATAGGCGCTTTTGGCTTCAACGAATCCTTCAAAGGCATCGAGGCCGTGCCTGAATTTGAGAAGCTGCTCGCCGCCTTCCTCATCGAACTAAAAAGCCATCGCTACAACGGCCAGACAGCGCCACGCATCGTGCTCATCTCACCCATTGGCAGCGAGAACCTGGGCCCGCCCATGCCCGATGGCAAGGAAACCAACGCACGCTGCAAGGCCTATGCCGAAGCCATGAAGAAGGTGGCCGCAGAGCAGGGCGTTGGCTTTGTGGATGTGCTCGACCCCATGCTTTCCGCCTTCACGGAAAACGGCAAACGGACAAACGGAACGCGTCTTACCATCAACGGCATCCACCTCACCAGCAAAGGTTACGGCATCTTCGCCGATGAACTCTACCGCGGCCTCTTTGAAGAAACCGCGCCGAAGGTGAGCCCCGCGCTCAAGGCCCTGATCGAAGACAAGGACCAGCAGTTCTTTTATCACTACCGGCCGCTCAACGGCTACTACATCACCGGTGGCCGCGCCGAGCCCTATGGCGTGGTGAACTTCCCCGGCGAACTAAAAAAGCTGGGTCAGATGGTGGAGAACCGCGACCACGCCATCTGGTCGGTGGCCCAGGGCGGGGCCGCGCCCGCGAAGTTGGATGACACCAAGACCGAACCGCTGCCTGTGATTACCGGCGACCGGCCGATTAACGAATGGCTTAGCGCAACGGATGAATTGAAGGCCTTCAAGGTGGACCCGCGATTCGAGGTCAACTGCTTCGCAAGCGAAGAGGATTTTCCGGAATTCAAGAAGCCCATTCAGATGCGCTGGGATGCCAAGGGACGGCTTTGGGTTTCGACCTCCGTCACCTATCCGCAGATCGTTCCCGGCGAGGCTCCGGCGGACAAACTGCTCATCCTGGAAGACACCAATCACGATGGCAAGGCGGACAAGTGCAGCGTCTTTGCCGACAAGCTGCACATCCCGCTCGCCTTTGAGCTGGGCAATGGCGGCGTGTACATCAGCGATGAGCCCAATCTGCTTTTCCTCAAGGACACCGATGGCGACGGCAAGGCGGACTCGCGCGAGGTGCTGCTCACAGGCTTCGGTACCGAGGACAGTCATCACGCGCTGCACGACTTCACCTGGAGCCCGGACGGCGATCTGATCTTCCGCGAGAGCATCTTTTTGCACAGCCAGGTCGAGACACCGTACGGTCCGGTGCGCACCCGCGAAAGCAGCTTCTTCCGCTACACGCCGGCCACGCAAAAGCTTGTGCCCTTCGGTTCCTACTTGAGCACCAATCCCTGGGGCATCTGCTTTGATGACTGGGGCTTCCACATGGGCAGCCACCCCGTCTTTGCCGAAGCCGTGCACGCGCTTAATCCAGCGTATCCCGACATCCATGTGCCTGCTGGCAGCTACTTCCCCGCCTACAGCGGCACCTGCGGCCAGGAGTTCCTGCACAACGCCCATTGGGGTCCCGAATTCCACAACCATTTCGCCCGCGTGCGCTACAAGCCCACCAATGAAATCGAGCTGCACGAGTGGGTGGAAAAAGACACCCATTTTGAAGAGAAGAAGGTGGGCCAGATCCTGCAAAGCACCAACCTCAGCTTCATCCCCGTGGACTGCAAATGCGGTCCCGATGGCGCGCTCTACGTAGCTGATTGGTATAATCCCGTGAAGGGCCACATGCAGTACTCATTGCGTGATACCCGCCGCGACAAAACGAGCGGCAGAATATGGCGTATCACACACAAAGGCGCGAAGCCGCTGGAACCGGTGAAGATCGCGGGTGAGCCGGTGGAGAAGCTGTTTGAGTTATTGAAGAGCGATGATTTACGCACGCGGTATTTGGCGCGTGGGGAGTTGCGGGAGAGGGATGCCTGGGTGGTTCTCCAGGCAGCATCCAAATGGCTCAACACTCTTGACGTCGAAGCCAATGGCTTCAGTGCAAATGTGTTCGAGGCGTTGCTTGCTTGCCACAAGCTGCGGCCTTCTGCTTCTATGGCAGCGATGCGAAAAGGAAAGGGCAAGAGTCCCTCTCTAGTTAATGAGATGAACACTTTCATTGGTCCAATCGCATTTCGTTTTGAACTTCTTGAAAAACTTCTCGAATCGCACGAGCCGAAAGCAAGAGCAGCGGCTACCCGGCTTCTCTGGGACTGTCACTATTTTCCGGAAGTAGGCCGTTCGGTCCCCTTGTCTTTGATTGACCCTCCCAAAGATCCCAAGCGTTGGTTTCTTCAATTCTTGCAAAAGTCTGCCAACGACCCCAGCGGCCTCGTCCGTCTAGAAGCCGCCATCGCCGCCAGTTACATAGGCACACCCGAAGCCCTGGAGGCCGCGCTCGAATTACTGAAGCATCCCATGGACGAGTACCTGACCTATGCTCTGCGCACGGCACTTGACAGCTACACGCTGAAACCCTTCTGGTTCAATAATGTTGCCTTCAATGCCAAGCACCCAGAGCTTGCCACCTTCCTCAAAAACAGCGAGCCGAAGAAGCCCGCTGTGATGGCGAAGAAGAAAAAGGCCGAAAAGCCCGATCCCTTCGACAGCCAGCCGGACCTTCAATCCGTGACCATCAAGGCGATCCCCGAGCGCCTGCTGTTTGATGTGCGTGAATTCAAAGTGAAGGCCAAGGCATCAGTGAAGCTGACGTTCGAAAACCCCGATGTGACTCCGCACAATTTCCTCATCGTCCAGCCCGGCGCAGCGGATGAAATCGGCATCGCAGGCAACGAGATGGCGAAGGACGTCAGCGGCATGGCGAAGAACTTCATCCCCGACAACCCGAAGATCCTGCAGAAGATCAAACTCTTGAATCAGGGCGACAGCGAGACCCTGCGCTTCAACGCACCGGAGCAGCCCGGTCGCTACCCCTACATCTGCAGCTTCCCCGGCCATTGGCTGGTGATGAAGGGCGAGATGGTGGTGGAGTGATGCGCTGTGAGGGATGCTTGCCAGTAGGGTGGGTTTGTTCGGCGTCCAATGTCTGGAATACCTTCTGACTGCGCCGCCGAATAACCCGCCGCATGGCGTTTTTTCACGCCCGCCGCGAATATCTTCCACAAGCGGCGGGTTGTTTTGCGAGAGAGCCGATCTGGCAATACACGGCTGTGGCGCAAAACAAACCCACCCTACGGTATGCCACGCCGCGGGATATTACTTCACGCCGCCCACTTCAAATCCTTCAGCCTCGAGCACCGCACGGATCTTCGCGACATTGTCGCCCTGGATCTCCACGCGCTTGTCCTTCACCGTGCCGCCACAGCCGCAGGCCGAGCGCACCCGCTTGGCGACGTTTTCAATCACCGAGAGCGGCAGATGCGTGGCGAAGTCCTTGATTACAATCACCGTCTTGCCGCCGCGATGCGCGGTCTCACGCTGAAGCTTCACCTTGCCCATTTTCCACAAGTTCTTGGGAGCCTTGGGATCAACGGCAGGGCCGGGCGGAAGGCCGGTGGCGTTCAGATTGGCAAAGGGATTGTCCTTCGAAGGTGGCGTGTTCATGGGGCTCTCCCATGATGAACCGTTCATGAGCAAATGCGAGCG
>JAQGPI010000399.1 GCA_028293175.1 Verrucomicrobiaceae bacterium
CCTGATGGCCTGTGCTGCACGCGGCGATGTGGAAAACGCCGTGCTCCTCATGAAGCACTCCGCCAGCACCGAGGCGAATACTAAACGCTTTAACCGCTATGCCCTCGATTTTGCTGCCGAGCAAAGCTACCTCTTTCTGATGCGCATCCTGCTGGGCAGATCGCCGGATGCGGAACCCGAACTGCTGGTGACAGTGGATCTCAGCAAACAGCGGGCCTGGATTGCACGCCACGGCAAAGTCATTGATACCACCTCCGTCTCCACGGGTCGGGACGGGTATGACACTCCTGCTGGCCGCTATGTGGTGACGGACAAGCACCGGGATTGGACGTCTACCCTTTACAAAGCTTCCATGCCCTGGTTCATGCGGCTGAATTGCAGCGCCATCGGCCTGCATGCCGGTTATGTCACTGGTCGCCCGGCATCTCATGGCTGCGTGCGGCTGCCTCCCGAAAAGGCCAGGGAGTGGTTCAAAATTGTCGGCGTGGGCGACGAGGTGCAGATTGTTGAGTAGATGGTAATCTTCCAATCACGGCCGCACTGGACGAAGGCGGGCTTTGGCTGTTAACTACCAGTGCAAGCGGTTGCCGTTTGTCACTCCTCCCATGGATAACAATGAAATACTGATCCAGGGCCTGGATCTGCCGGTGCAGATCGGCGTACCTGATGACGAGCGCGCCGGATGGCAGGTGCTTAATGCTGACATCGCGATAACGCCTCGGCTGGCATTCGAACAAATGCAGGACCAAATCAGCGCCACGATCAACTATCAGGCGGTCACCGATGCGGTCAAAGCTTTGGCGACCTCACGGCCTCGCCATTTAATCGAGACCCTAGTTGTGGAAATCGCCGCGCTAATCATTAACGAATTTGCCGCGCTTTCTGTCACGGTCACATTGCGTAAGCGCATACTCCCGGGTACGGACAACGTGGCGGTAAGGATAGTGCGCACCGCCGAGCCTTGAACCACAAACGATTCCGGAATGATCAATCCAGACTGAAGCCGTAGTTGTTTTTCTGGATTACTTATGGGTACAGTGTAAATACGATGCATTAAGGCTTAATGGATGAACGACATTGCACAAAGCAGCAGCGCTGATGAAGATCGCGATCTCGTGGAGAGGTCGCAGAATGGCGATACGCGCGCTTTCGATGCCCTGGTACGCAAGTACACCCCCAAGCTGTACGGCCTCGTGTATAACATGACCGGCAACCGGGACGACACAGCGGACCTGTTGCAGGATGTGTTCGCCAAGGCCTACCGATCGATCAAGCGGTTTATGGGCAAATCCTCGTTTTATACCTGGATCTATTCAATCTCCGTGAACATGACGCTCAACTTCCTTAAAAAGCGGGGACGGCATGTGAAACTGAGCATGGACGATGTGGACAACGGGATTCAGAATGACCCGGATTTCATCAAGCTGACCACCGGCCCGAGCCCCTTACGGGACGTCAACCTCCATGAGCTGCAAAAAAGATTGAACGAGGCGATGATGAAGCTGTCAGAAGACCACCGAACCGTGGTAACGCTATATGACATCCAGGGCCTCCAGCATTCAGAAATCAGCAAGATCCTTGGGGTCTCTGAAGGCACGGTCCGTTCCCGGCTGTTTTATGCCCACCGGCAACTCCAAAACTTCCTTGATGATTTCGTTAAATAAAGAGGCTGTCCTCCTCAGCTCCGGCTCCTGCTCGGACATCTCACCACCCTAGCACTATGATTGAACCTGAAGACACAGACGTTCAGCGGTTGATTCGCTTGAAAAGGTATGAGCAGCCGCCCGAAGGATTCGTGGACGACTTTTTGGTCCAGTTCCAACATCGCCAGCGGGCGGAAATTTTGCGCGGCTCTTCCATAGGGCTGTTTTGGGAGCGAGTGACTGCTTTCATGTTTGGGCGGGTGACTCCCAGCATGGCAGTGGCAGGCGCTGCCGCCGCCATCGTTTTGGTGGGTGGCGTCGCGACGTATCTGCCTCACGGTGGCACTGTCACTAGCACTGCGGTGGCACAGGCTGCGCCTGCTCCTCGTGAACAAGCATCAAACTATCGCGAACCCTTTTCGGCATCGCCGCTTCTGGTGCTTGATACCGACCAAGTGTTGCCGCCGATGACGACCCCTCAGTTTGCGGAGCTTCTCAGCCAGCATTTCCGCGGAGGTTTCGCCGATGAGCACGCCTACAAATTCAACGTCAATGGTTGGTTGGACGAAGCTGACACTGGCAACCGTGTGCAAGCTGCTCCTCTTCTAGATACTCCGCAGAATGGTTCTGCCGCTAATATTCAGAGGCAATAATTCAGCTTGAGAAAGGGGCGCGAAACGCCCCTTTTTTATGCTAGCGACATCCTGAGCACCTCAGCTAGGTGCAGGCACTTGACCGGCGTCGCTTCACGGCTCACCAGTCCGCCGAGATGCAGCAAGCAGCCCATGTCGGAGCTGACTAGAAATTCCGGCTTTTGATTGGTGACGTTCTCCAGCTTTAGCCTGCCCATGCTGGCGGAGATGTTAGGAAAGGTGACCGAAAACGCTCCGCCGAAGCCGCAGCACTGCTCGAAGTCACCGATCTCCACCACCTCGCATCCTTTTAAGGAACGCAGGAGTGACAGAGCCGCCGCACCGCTTTTGGTTCCGCGGGAATGGCAGGAGGTGTGGAATGCAATGCGATGGGGGAATGAACCTGGCCATTCACTGACCCCGAGGCCATTCACGATGAAATCTGAGAGCTCCCAGGTGCGTTGTCCCAGGCTTTGGACAACGCCCAGGTCCGTCTCTTTCTCAAAAGCCAAGCTGGTGCCATGAAACATCATGGCCGCACATGATCCAGAGGGGGCGATCACTGGCTTTGATCCTGAAAATACAGCGCACGCATGACGCACGACCTTGCGTGAAGCGGGCCAGTCACCGGCATTGAAAGCAGGCTGGCCGCAGCAGGTCTGGTCTTCCGGGAACTCGATCTCGCAGCCAAGATGCTCCAGCACTTCCACGGTAGCCTTTGCTACATTGTCATAGAACGCATCACACAGGCAGGTTGCCATGAGCAGCACCTGCTTAGAGACGGCCCGGCTTTGAGTTGTCGTACTCATGGTGGTTAGCGAAGGTTGACCGCTCCACCGTCAATAGGATAGGCGCTGCCGGTTACAAACGAAGCCTCATCGCTGCACAGGTAGAGGGCAAGCGCGGCAATTTCCTCCGGCAGCGCCATGCGCCCGATAGGCTGGGCGGCACTCAGCTTCGCAAACATCTCCGCTTCCTGACCAGGATAATTTTTGGCGATGAAGCCGTCCACAAATGGCGTGTGCACGCGCGCCGGGCAGATGCAGTTGCAACGGATGCCCTGGGTGATGAAGTCCTTCGCAATCGAGTAGGTCATCATTAGCACCGCACCCTTGGTCATGGAATACGCGAAGCGATCTTGCAGCCCCATCATGGCCGCGATGGAGCAGAGATTCAGAATCACGCCGCCACCTTTTTCAATCATCGGTGGAATCACGGCCTGCGTGCAATGATGCAGACCTTTGATATTGATGCGGTACAGCCGGTCCATGTCCTCTTCACTGGTGCTGAGCGCCGTGCCAATGTGGGCGATGCCCGCGTTGTTGACGAGGATGTCAATGCAGGGCTGGCGGGCGGCGATGTTCGCCATCACCGCAGCCACCTTCTTGCCGTCGCCGATGTCGCAGACCTGCCAGTGGGCGGAGCCACCGGCAGCCGTGATTTCCGCCACCACCTCCGTGGCCTGGTCGGCATTCACATCCAGCACTTCCACATGTGCGCCCTGTTTTGCAAACAGCAGCGCGATGGCTTTACCAATACCCGAGCCTGCCCCGGTGATGACTGCGGTTTTCTGTGCGAGTGAGAACATGCACGAATCAATCACGATGGATTGATCCCGCCAGTACGTTTTTCGGGGATCACAGCAGTAGCTTGGCCAAATCGCTAATGCTGCGTCACCAATGACTGACATTCGGCGTCGTTCATGGTCTCCGTCGTTCGTGAGAGACCGCTGTGCGGACTTATCCCTGCGAAATAACGATTTTTGCATCAACCACGCTGCCGCTCGCGGATATCGAGCAGTTTCTTCATCACCGGATACAGCGATCCGTTCCAGGCTTTGGAGCCGAAGGCATCATGGAGCGTTAGGTAAATCGCATAAATCTCGGCGTACACGGCCTGGTTTTCCAGAATGGGATGGAAGACCTTTTCGCGGGTGGCAGTCATGTTGGCTTGGAGGTCGGCTAGCTCTCCCGCACCGGCTGCGGCGGCCCCAAAGATAGCAGCACCGAGAGCGCAGGTCTGCTCGCTGCGGCTGACCTTCATCGGGCGGCCCAGCACGTCCGCATAAATCTGCATCAGCGTCTCGTTCTTGATGGAGAGGCCGCCGGTGTTGATCACTTCAAGCACGGGCACGCCGTGCTCTTCGATGCGGTTGATGATCGTGAGCGCGCCGAAGGCTGTCGCTTCAATATAAGCGCGATAGATCTCGTGTGCCTGCGTGTGCAAGGTCTGGCCGACGAGCAGGCCAGTGAGGCGATGGTCCACAAGGATAGTGCGGTTGCCGTTGTTCCAATCCAACGCCACGAGGCCGCTGGCACCGGGCTTCTGGCCGCTCATGGCCTTTTCCATGGCCACAAATTTATCGCCCACGCTACTGCCGTAGCTGTCCGGCACCAAGTGGTTCACCAGCCAGAGAAAGAGATCGCCGACCGCGCTTTGCCCCGCCTCGATGCCGAAGCAGCCGGGCAGCACCGAGCCGTTAACGATGCCACAGACACCGGGGATGTCTGCCAGCGGCTTGTTAGCTGGAGCGATCATGAGATCGCAGGTGCTGGTGCCAAGAATTTTGGTGATGGTGCCTTCCTTGATACCTGCGCCCACCGCGCCCATGTGCGCATCAAAGGCACCCACGGAGACAGCCGTGCCAGCCTTGAGGCCCAGCTTGGCTGCCCAGCCTTCGGTTAATTCACCAGCCTTGGTGTCGGCGCTGTGCGCCACATCGAAAAGCCGGTCGCGCAGATTAGCGATTTCAGGATCAAGCTGAGCCAGGAACTCCTTGTCCGGCAGTCCACCCCACTCGGCATTGAACATCGCCTTATGCCCCGAGGCGCAGACGCCGCGCTTGAGGGTGAGGGGATCGGTGTTGCCAGTGAGCACCGCCGGAATCCAATCGCAATGCTCCACCCAGCTATAGGCGCTGGCGAAGACTGCCGGATCAATGCGGCGCAGATGCAAGATCTTGCTCCACCACCATTCACTGGAGTAAGTACCACCGCATTTGGCGAGATACTGCGGACGAATCTTTGCCGCCAGCGACGTGATCTCCGCAGCTTCGGCATGACCGGTGTGATCCTTCCAAAGCCAGACATAGGCGTTCAGGTTATCCGCAAACTCAGGCAGCAACGCCAGAGGCGTGCCATCCTTCGTCACCGGGATCGGCGTGCTGCCGGTGGTATCAATGCCAATGCCGACGACTTGTGCGGAATCAAAGGTGGCGTCCCCGCCCTTGGCTTGCGCCAGCGCGCCTTTGATCACCGCCTCCAGGCCGTCGAGATAGTCCTGTGGATTCTGCCGCGCCACATGCGGATCGCGCGGGTCGGTGAGGATGCCAAGCACGCCGGATGGGTAATTGAAAACGGTGCTGCCCACCTCGGCTCCATTGCTGATGTCCACCAGAAGGGAGCGGCAGGAATTGGTGCCGTAGTCAATGCCGAGAGCGTAGCGTTTCATCGGCGGGGATGAAAGCGGGAGCGCAGGCGGTTGGCAAATGTTCTTTAACTGTGTTGGTCCGAAGTGCGGTTTGCCTATGAAATCTGTTCTTTCATTCTTCTTTGTCTCTGTGCATCTTTAATGCTCGACCCCTGACATGCTCACAATAGTTGCCATTTCCGATGATGAATCGCTGGTAGGCTTTCTCAAATGCGGACCGGTCGATGTGCTAATTTCTTGTGGCGATATCTATGATGGTGCCATTCGTCGCGCAATGGCTCACTATAAGCCACGATACACGGTTGCAGTCCGGGGAAACCATGACCCCGACAGTCCGTTTGGTGATGGAATTACCGATCTTCATTTGAAGACGTGCACGATAGATGGAATCATTTTCGGCGGCTTCGGAGGCTGCTGGCGCTACAAGCCGCGCGGACACCATATGTTTGAGCAGATGGAAGTCTCCCACCTTATGAGAGGGTTTCCTCAAGTGGATGTCTTTGTCGCTCACAATTCACCTTTTGGCATCCATGAACGTGACGATGGAGTTCACCAGGGTTTTGAAGGATTTGTCAGCTATCTGGATCGGGCGCCACCGGATTTATTTATCCACGGCCATCAACACATTGATGTAACGACGGTGCGAGACGCCACGACTCTTGTCAGCGTCTACGGAGAACGATTGATACACATTGATTAAATCTCTAACGGTGCTGTGCTGCGTACACCCCCATTACCCGCTTATCATGATGGGTCGAAAAAGTTGCCCTGGGCATTTTCAAGCGCCCAGGCCAGCGCTTCGTCATGAGTGGTGAGCTTGCCTTCCAATTGCAAATTCTGCACGGCGGTGAGGATGCGGCCCATGGCAGGGCCGGAGGGTATGCCGTGCTGCATCAGGTCGCGTCCATTGATGAGAGGAGCGGGGATGAGCGGCTCATTGGCAAATTCCTCCTGCTTCTCGCGCAGCAGCTTGTAGTTATCGAGGAAACCATGGCAGCCGAGACAGTCCACGCGATGGAGTTCCATCTCATCCTCGAATCCCGGGCGGGCCATGAAGCGCTTCAGGCGTGAGACACGCATCTTGGGCACGTCTTTGAAGACCATGTGATTGGCGACAGCTTCGACGGCGGGCTCGATGACGTGATTGGGATATTTGAGCCGCTTCAAGATGTCGGCGGTCATCAGCGCACCGAGTTGGTCGTGGCCGTTGAAACGGATGCGGCCAGTCTCATCCACCGTCTGCGTGGCGGGCTTGGCGATGTCGTGGAGAAGCACGGAGAGCACGAGTGACAACGATACCTCCGCTGGCAGCAGGCTGAGCATCAGCCGTGTATGGATGTACACATCGCCTTCGGGATGGAACTGCGGCGGTTGCTCGCAGCCTTGCAGCACCAGGATCTCAGGCAGCAGTTCCTTCATCAG
>JAQGPI010000309.1 GCA_028293175.1 Verrucomicrobiaceae bacterium
GATCACTTCAAGGAGCCCGGTCGTAGCCAGTAGAGCACGCTCATGCGCACGGCGATGCCGTTTTCCACCTGCTGATTGATCAGGCTGCGCTCGTAGGTCATAACATTGTCATTGAGTTCCACGCCGCGGTTCACTGGGCCTGGATGCATGACGTAGAGGCCTTGATCACGCACTCTCGCGAGGCGTTCATCAGTCATGCCGTAAATCTTGTGATACTCGCCCACGCTGGGGAAAAAGGGCTCGCGCTGGCGCTCCATCTGCACCCGCAGAAGATAGGTGACTTCTGGCTTCCATGCCCAAAGCTCATCCCAATTTTTAAGCAGCGTCACATCCTTGGGCACATCGCGCGGCATCAGGGAACCGGGAGCGAGATAGGCCACCTTCATCCCCAAGCGGCGAAGCAAGAGGCTGGTGCTACGGGCCACGCGGCTATGCTTGATATCACCAACGATCACGACACGGTGCTCTTCCATCGTACCGAAGGTTTCTTTGATGGTGAAGGCATCGAGCAGCGCCTGGGTAGGATGCGCGTGGAAACCATCGCCTGCATTGATGACGGAAGCATGGGTATTGCGAGCGATCAATTCAGGGATGCCAGCCTGCTTATGGCGCACGACAATGTAATCCACTTTCATGGCTTCCAATGTCTCGACGGTATCGACAACCGACTCGCCTTTGGTGACGCTAGAAGTCTCGATGTCGAAGTGCGTCACGTCTGCCGAGAGGCGGCTGGCGGCCACTTCAAAAGAAGATCGCGTGCGCGTAGAAGCCTCGTAGAAAAGCGTGAGCACCGTTTGCCCGCGCAGCGTGGGCACCTTCTTCACGCTGCGTTTGAAGAGGTCTTTAAACGGGACTGCATTATCGAGCACGAAGTGAATTTCGGCGTCCGTCAGGGAAGCAATGTCGAGCAGATCCTTGCGTGGCGTCATGGCATTGAAGTCGTCCAGGGTTGCACAAACACGATGTCCACACCATCGACTTCTTCAAACTGCACACGGATATGCTCCTCGGCGGCAACAGGATGGTAGAGACCTACATAATCAGGTTGAATCGGCAGTTCGCGACCACCTCGATCCACAAGCACGGCAAGCTGCACGCGGCGCGGGCGGCCAAAACCTATCAGTTCATCGATGGCAGCGCGAATGGTACGACCGGTGTAGAGCACTTCATCGCAGATCACGATGTGAGCATCGTTCACATCAAAGCCGATGTCGGACCCTTCCAGCTTAGGCAGGCGCTTCATCGTCTGCAAGTCATCGCGGTACTGGGTCACGTCGATGGTGCCTTGCACGATTTCAGCGCAGGGACCGCCGCGCTGGATGGCGGCGGCAATCCGCTGGGCCAGCGGCACGCCGCGACGATGAATGCCCACCAGCGCCAGACGTGTGGCGCCCTTTGATCCCTGGCAGATTTCCATGGCCAGCCGGTCAATGCAGGCGGCCATGCTGGATTTGTCGAGAAGCGTGGGAGGCTGATCAGTGACGGGCATGTAACCCCGACCATGGACACGGATTGCCCGGGGGCAATCAGGAAATGCATAGCCGCACCTTACTGCACGTGAATCACACCAAAGCGTTTTACCACCGAACCCGTCGGGGCAGGAGCGGTCCAGTGGCCATAGGCCTCATTGCCCACAATCAACATCTTGCAGGTGCTCAGCACTGCGGTACCAGGAATCTTGAAGCTGCCGGTCCAGAGACCGGTTGAGGCTGTAAGGCCCAAATGCAATGCGTCAGTCGTTGTCGGAACAGAAAGGAGATTGCTGGTCTTGACCGTGAAGCCTAAAGAGAGGGCAGGGTTTACTCCATCGCCGCTCCATGAAACGGTAGCATTTGGCGAGGCACCGAGCAGGCTCATCACGCGCACCGTGGCGGGAACAGGCGCAGCGTATGCCTGACCAGAAGCGGTGAGTCCATTGTATTGGAAGCCAGCCGGGAATTGCTTGTCGGTGAAAGATGACGGGCGCACCCATATCGCCGTCGTGGCGTTAATAGTACGGTCGGCACCATTGACTGTCATCGGCGATGAAACGCTGCCTTTGCCGCCGTACAGCAAACCGAAAGCGGGCAACTGGCCGTTGGCTCCCATCACGCCGCTCCAAGTAACAACAGAGCCATCCGCCATCGCAAATGCTGCGGTCGCCGTACCCGAGCGGGCAGTGGTCACGACCGCGTAATTGTCCCCAATAGGGGCTGTAGCGGCGGCGATTTTCACGTGGAAACGTCCCGCCAGGGCAATGGAGGCAAGCTTGGCAGCACTCCAGGGCGAACGCGTGGCGGTAAAGGTGGCCAAGTTGTTTCCGGTCAAAGACAGGCTCCCCGTAATGCTTGCCGCCGCCTCACCCACAGGCGAGAAGCTGCCAATCGCTCCGGTAAAGGTCAGAGCCGGAAAAACGGTTCCGCGTTTGATGGAAAAGCTGAGGGTTTCATCCGGCAAAAGTGAACTACTGAACGGAAAACTGCCGCCTTCCTGAACCAGCGTGCCGGTGAAGCTGCCGTTCACAGCAAAGGTGAAGTGCATTGCTCCGCGCAGGCCATTGACCGCCTCTGGCGCCAACAGCGAATCCCAGCGCCCGGTGAGCAGCGTGGGCATCGGGTTGACCAGCGTGACCAGCATGGGCAGCGAGGTGTTGCCCGATTCATCAATCGAGCGCACCCAAAGGCGGGTGGTGCCGCGCGGAAGGCTCTGCAGGCTGATCGTCCAAATCGCGGAGGCGGCTCCCCACAGGCCGTCGGCAGGCTGGGCGCTGTAGCTAAATTGATCGGTCGTCGTCCATGCAGAATTCGGATCTTTAGTCCATTCCACACCAACCAGACCCTTGGCATCGTAAGCGGTGCCTTTCACATCCACGGCTGCGCCCACTGAAGCGCCCTGTTTGGGCGAAGTCAGCGCCACTAGAGGACGAACATAATCTGCCGCGCCGGTTTCTGAAACTGTGTACAAATCAAAGTCATAGAGCGGCGCATCAATTGTGCCCTTGTGGACATGGGTAATTTTGTTGCTGCCGCTCAAATACACAGTGCGGGGTACCGTGGTGGCGATGGAGCCAAAAGTGATTTCGGCAGCCACGGTATCCTTGATGGGGAAGGTGCCGGGATCGGTTCCAGCACCGACAAAGTCATCGGAGCTAATAGGCGACGGGCGTGTCTCCTCATTGCCCATTGTCACCACCACCGTCAGCTTGGTGGCTGTCCAGGTGAGCTTCACGCCGCCGGTGCCCAGCGCTTTTTTAGCGGCATTCCAGCCCTTCCAGCAATAAAAGGTCGTTGTATGGCCTTTCACGTACGTGGGAATGTCGCCAAGGGTGAAGGATACCGCCGTTTTGCCCAAGGTCATGGAGAACGCCGTGGTCGCATCGATATTGGCCAGCACGATACCCTTGATGTTTGCGACAACGGTCGCCGTCGCGGCACGTGAAGCTACCACGCTGTAATCATACATTGCAGGGGTCGGATCGATGCCGTTGCGAGGATCGCCAGGGTCCGCCGGGGACACGAGCGTCGTCACCACTGTATCCACATGCGTCTCCGTGAAAGTCACCGACGGAACGAAATCCGTTTTCAATTCCAACGGCTCGGCAATGACCTGCGCCATAGCCCCTGAAACCATCAGGAAGACCAACAAGGGCGCTACGGGAAAGTGGCGAGACATGATTTGCGGCAATAATAGAATACGAAAGGCACGCTCTTTTCTGGTGACCTTCGAGAAATCTCGACAAACTACGGTCTGGGGCGCATATTATGGTAATTAGGCTTTGGTTGCAATGCTATTCGACAGGCCCTAATCCCTCTTTGCCTTCCGGCATGTTATGATTCACCTTTCGCCTTACCATCGGCTACTGACCGGCGCGGTCATGAGCCTGCTGCTGAGTTCTGCACTGCACTTGCAAGGTCAGGCCGTTGACCCCGCTCAAGTGGTCTCCGCTGTTGTCCTCAATGGATACATGCGCGAAGACTGGCCAGCCCAGGGCGTGGTAGGGTTTCGCAGGCCCGGCCACACTGGAGACGTCACGGTCAATTTTGCCCTTTCCGGCACGGCCAAGATCAACCTCGATTACACAGTCTCGGCAACCGCGACGCTGACGATCCCTGATGGTGAAACCGAAACATGGCTGCGTTTCACGCCGCAAACCGATGCGATCACTGAGCCGGTCGAAAGCCTCGTCGTGACACTCGAAACAGGGACGGGCTATACTTTGACGAAAGTGGCGGCACAGAAGGCCGTGAGCCTCACTCTCGCCAATGCTTCGACCAAGCCGGGACCCCATGCCTCCGCACGCTTTCTTCTCCAGGCTGCCTTTGGCCCCGACTCTGATTCCACTGCCGATGCTGACATCATTCCGCAAAACGTGCAGCAAGTGATGGCGCAGGGATTTGAGGGCTGGATCAACGATCAAGTGATGCGACCCATCGGCTATCAGAAGCCCTACATCGATTGGGCGATCAGGAACAAGAAGCCTGAGACCAAGGTCACCTCCTGGTGGAACCGCGCAATGGGCGTACCCGCGCTGTACCCCGGCGGCAAGGCACAGGCACCTGATCCGCTCCGCCAGCGCATGGCTTTCGCCCTCAGCGAAATCTTCGTGATCTCTGATCAGGTGGACGGCCTCGTGAACGAAGACTCCGGTATGGCTGGCTATTATGACATGCTGCTCACCCGCTCCTTTGGCAACTTCCGCGACCTTCTGTACGACGTGGCCATGCATCCTTGCATGGGCGTCTATTTGAGCCATCTCGGCAACCGCAAGGCCGATCCCAAGGCAGGCACATTCCCCGATGAAAACTTCGCGCGGGAAGTGATGCAGCTTTTCAGCATCGGACTGTGGGAACTCAACTACGATGGCACTCGCAAACTGGACATCGAAGGCGAGCCAATCCCTACATACAACATTGCTACAATCACCGAGTTTGCCCGAGTGTTTACCGGACTGGACTTCGCCCCGTCGATTGTCAGGGACACCCAAAACTTTGTCTCTCCCATGCGGATGTATGACGAGCTTCACGACTGCAACGCCAAAACGCTACTCAACCATGTGACTTTGCCAGCTCGCACCGAGAGCGAGCCTGACAAGGGCACTGCGGGCCTGCAGGATGTACGTGATACCATTGACTGCCTGTTCAATCACCCGAGCTGCCCGCCCTTCATTTGCAAGCAGCTCATCCAGCGCTTCATCACCTCCAATCCATCCCCGGCTTATGTGGAGAGGGTCACGGCCAAGTTCATCAACAACGGTGCCGGCGTGCGTGGCGACTTGAAAGCGGTGCTCAAGGCCATCCTGCTCGATCCTGAGGCCCGCAGTCCCGCCATGCTCGCTGATTCCACGTTTGGCAAGGTGCGCGAGCCTTACCTGCGCACCGTCAATCTCGTCCGGGCCTTCAATTCCAAGGCTGTCACGGGCACTTATATTATCAACTACCTTAGCTACAACTTCCTGCAGCAGCCCTACAGCGCACCAAGCGTTTTCAACTTCTTCAAACCTGGCTACAGCCCGCCTGGCGCTCTAAGTGATGCAGGCCTGGTGGCGCCCGAACTGCAAATAGCTAATGCCCTTACCGTACTCGCTTCCGCCAACTACTATTACTATTCCATCTCGGATGGCTTCAATCAGGACAGTGTACCCACGGAGAGCGGCGTGGTGCGCCCTCAGCTTGGCGGCGAGCGGGCGCTTGCGGACAACGTGCCAGCGCTGATGCGGCGGCTGGACCTAGTGCTCACGGGCGGCACCTTGTCCGCCCAGCAGCATCAGATCATTCGCGAGGCCGTCGAGGCCATTACCCGCGACAACTCTGACTCTTACAAGGACGACCGCGTGCAAATGGCCATCTATCTCATCTCGGCCGCGCCAGAGTTTTCCATGATCCGCTAAGCCTTGCTGCCGCCATGAAGCCCCCTTTTTCACGTCGCCGATTCCTTGGCAATGCCGGATGTGCCGCAATGAGTTCGCTGCCTGTGTTGAACACCATGCTGAACCTGAAGATGGCTGGCAATATCGCCGCTGCTTCCGCGCCAAATACGACTGAGTACCGGGCGCTGGTATGCCTGTTCTTTTCCGGCGGCATGGATTCTTTCAATGTTCTCGTGCCTCGCAGCAGCGCAGAGTATGAAGAGTATAAAACCGTGCGCGGCACCCTTGCGCTCGCCAAGAACAGCCTGCTGCCACTCACCCCTACACTCTCTCCAGGTGTGGATCTCGGACTGCATCCTGCCCTGGCGAATTTAAAGACTTTGTTCGATGGCGGCAAGGCGGCCTTTGTATCTAATGTAGGCACCCTTTTGGAACCTGTGACGAAAACGCAGTTCGATGACGGCGGCGGACGTTTCCCACTGGGCCTGTTCTCCCACTCCGATCAGGTCGAGCAATGGCAAACCGGCACGTCGGACATTCGTTCCCCACGCGGCTGGGGCGGCAAGGCGGCTGACGTGCTCCACAGTTTGAACAATACGCAGACCGTCTCGATGAATATGTCGATGTCTGGCGGCAATGTGTGGCAGAGCGGCGAGGAAATTTTTGCCTATTCCATCGATCCCTATCAGGGGGCCGTGTCGCTGGATGGCTACGATCCGAGCAACGATGATGCCAGCAGTATCACCGCCATCCGCACCCGTGCCGTTGACCGGCAACTGGCCCTCGACTACCAGCACTTGCTGACTCAGGAATTTGCCTCACGCAAACGCTCGGCCATTGATACCTATCAGCTTTTCAATGCGGCAACGGACCACGATCTTCCTGCCGGAAGCAACTTCAACCGGGACAACAATTACCTCGGTGCGCAGCTTGAAAGGGTCGCCAAGGCTATCGCAGCACACAGTGCCCTCGGCCATACCCGGCAGACGTTCTACGTGGAGATTGGGGGATGGGACATGCACAGCAAGCTGATCGCAGGCCAAAATGAAAGCCTGCCGCCGGTAAGCGAGGCGATCCTTGCTTTCGACAATTGCATGAAGGCGCTGAATTTGCACAACAATGTCACCACCTTCACTGCCTCTGACTTTGGCCGCACACTCAGTTCCAACGGCGATGGAACGGATCATGCCTGGGGTGGCAATCAATTTGTCTTCGGTGGCGCCGTGAACGGCAACCATATCTACGGCCAGTACCCCAGCCTCGTTGAAGGCGGACCGCTGGATGTAGGCCGCGGGCGCTTCATTCCTAGCACGCCAGTGGATGTGTACTTTGCTGAACTAGCCCTCTGGCTCGGCGTCCCGAAATCCGAACTGGCTACGGTGCTGCCAAATATCAGCGGGTTCTACGATCCGATGAGTTCCAGCAGTCCAATGGGCTTTTTAGCTTAGCCAATGAAGAGGAGCGTCGCGGCCGTCGTTGTGCTCGCCATTGCAGTCGGCGCTGTGGGTCTGTGGTGGTCCGCGGAACTCGAGCCGGTAGTCTTGGTACCGGCCCCCCCGTCGGTGGCTGTGGCCGCTCCATCGAAACGCGTAAGTGTCGCTTCTCCGTCGCCATCAATACCGGTAGTTACACCAGCACTGCGTTTTAACCCGCCCAGTCTGGAACTAGCGACGCAGCTCAATGCCCCTGGCGGTGACCCAGCCCGGGACGTAATCCTTTTGCATCAGATCCTGTCGCAGTATCAGCGCGCATTGCAGAGCCGCCAAGGCACTCCGATTGGCGATGACGTCGATCTGGCCCGCGCTCTGAAAGGCCACAATCCCATGCGACTGGCCTTTCTTCCGCCTACTCATTCCGCGCTCGCCGGCGACGGCCATTTGCTGGATCGCTGGGGCACTCCCTACCATTTGCATCCACGGGGCAAAGGCGCTTTCGAAGTCCGCTCCGCGGGTCCGGATGGAAAGCTCCACACCAAAGATGACTTTGTGGCTAACCCGCCGCGTGAGCGACCGTGAACAACGTACGAGGGCCTTGCCTCGGAGACTGCGTCTGCCCGACGGGGAACTCTCATCCGCTCACAAAGCAAGCCACCCCAGCAACCCAAGCGCCAAGGATGCCCCCTCGACCGCATCGTAGAGCGGGGTTCCCCGGATGAACTCATCGCCGGTGGGGGCGCTTTCGCCGCCTTGTGGGCCAAAGGCTTGCATTGAAATATACCCATCACATTGACAAAGCACTCCATCAGGCGATAACGAAGCCTTGCGCATGTCTGTCGGATTGATGATCACTCTGCTGCTGGCCTTGACAACCGGCATCGGGTTCATTGTCTCCGGGCGTCTCGCCCGACACCGACGAAAAACGATGGAGGACCTCCAGGCCGAACGCGAGGCCATCGTGGTGGAGGAGAGGCGGATGTTCAATTTCCTGCACGAACTCGGGATCGCGATTGCCAACGAGCACCGGCAAAGTTCCCTGCACAAGTTCATCGTCGAAGGTGCGATCAAGGTCACAGGCAGCGAGGGAGGCGTTTTCTACGCCTATGATGAAGCCAAGAACGCACTGGTGCCCCGCTACCATTCCGAGAAGGGCGCGCCGCTAATAGAATTGACTGAGGCCGTGCTAGCCCAGGCCGCCAGCAATCCCTCCTCGCTGTTGAGCATGCTGCGGCGCCAGTCGGTCGCGGCCGGTGCCGGGATGCTAGGCCATGTTTTTGAAGGGCAGAAGCCCGAGCACATCCAGGAACTGGCCAAACACGAAGACATGCGCGGCGAGCCTAACGAGTACCAAAAGGACATCACTCTCATGGTGGGGCCGGTAACGTCTGGTGGTCGCAAGCTAGGCGTGCTGGCGGTGACCTCCCCATCAGCCGACCGTAGTTACTCCGCCAACGACTTCGAAGTCTTCAGCACCCTGGTGGAGCAATCCGCCTTCGCCCTGGCCAACGCCACCGCTCATCAGGAGGTGCAGACGA
>JAQGPI010000336.1 GCA_028293175.1 Verrucomicrobiaceae bacterium
GTCATTCCTCATTCTGGTTTCGTCATTTCGATTGCCACGCAGATATTTTTGCCCACGCGACTCTGTAGTCTTCCACCATTTTTCCCATGAACTGGTCCATCCTCGGCACAGGCCGCATTGCAGAACGGTTTGCCACACAGCTTCCGGGTTCGGAGCAGGGCCGCCTTGTGGTCATCGGGTCACGCACCCCTGACCGCATTCCGGCCTGGGGTGACAATACGCCAATGGCCACTTACGCCAGTGCCGTTAGCGATACAGAAGTCGAAGCCGTGTACATCGGTCTTCCCAACGGGCTTCACCTAGAGTGGACTTTGCGCGCTTTGGCTGCCGGCAAGCACGTGCTATGCGAGAAGCCACTGGCTCAGCACCCCAAGGAAGTGGAGCAGATGTTTGCCGCTGCCAAGAAGCACGAGCGATTGCTTGTTGAGGCCTTCATGTACCGCTGCCAGCCAGCCGTCGATGAAGCTCTCACCCTCATCCGCGAAGGTGCCATCGGCGAGCTCAAGACCATGCGCGGTGCTTTCTCCTTTGAGCACGCCTTGCTGCCGCATGATCCTCGTTGGGAAGCCGATCTCGGCGGTGGCGCGCTGTTTGATGTGGGCTGCTATCCCGTGCATTTGATGAATGCCATCATGGATGCCGAACCTCTTCGAGTGGAGTCGTCGCTCGATGTGTCTTCGCGCGGAGTGGATACGAGCGGCGCTGCGCTGCTGTATTACCCTGGTAAGGTCGCGGGCGTGGTCACCTTCGGCATGGAGATAGGCGGCGACCGCTCCTTCAAGGTCTGCGGCACGCGCGGCAGCATCAGTTTCACCGATCCGTGGTTGCACGGTGATGAGTTCCAATGGGAGCACGAGGGGGCCGTTGAAACTCTGGTCCGTCCCTCGCTGAAAGGTTTGTCAGCCCTGGAAGCCGATGCCTTCGAAGCCGCAGTACGCGGCCACGTGCCTACCTGGATCAGCGCCGAAGAGAGCCTCCGTAGCGCGCGTACGCTGGAAGCGATCCGCAAGGCGGCGCGGTAACAGGCGGAAATTAGGAAGGCCGCTCTCTCAATCCACGATGCTCACTGGCGTCCCCGTTGGCAGGGCCTCATACATATGCGTTGCCATGGCATAAGGGAGGCGGATGCAGCCGTGGGAAGCAGTGTGGCCAGGACGCGGAATAGGCCCGCCGTGCATGCCGATGCCGCCGCCCGTCAGGCGCATCCAATGAGGCATACGGGCACCCACGAAGTGACCGCCCTCAGGCACAGGGCTCACGCCGTTGCGGGCATTGCTGTTTACGGTATCGCCTTCGGCATCCACCATGACGCCCCAGAGATTCGAGCGCTTGTCCACGATCTTCTCCGTGATGCTGAAGTTGCCCGAAGGCGTGCGCCGACCGTCAACCCCGGTGGCCACATACGTCCAGCCCACCTGCTGGCCGCCTTTGTAGATGCGCGCTTTCTGCTCGCCCAAGTCGATTGTTACTCGGGCCGGGCCCGTCGCTTCACTGCCGTTCCACTCGAACAAAGGCGCATCCTTCACGGGACCTGGCACCGGTGCGCCAGCCTTCAGTACAGTCTCCGGCGGGTGGAACAGCGAGCAGGAAGGCAGCAAAAGTGCGGCAGCTAGGGAACGGGAAAGGAAGGAAGCTTTCATAGTGATGAAAATGACAGCAGCACGAGGCATACCGGGGAACTCAGGTACTTGTCAACCGCCATGCTGGTGGTGCTGCAAGCAGTTTTTCCCATCTTTCAACTGTCAGGTAATGAACTCCTGTGGTTTGTCGGTCCTTGCTGCAGCACGGTATTGGCATACCGCGCTACAACAGGCAACTGGCTAGTGCCCGCAGATGCAGGCGTATTCAGCGTTCTTGCAAGTGGGGCAGGAGCTGAGGTTGAGATTGAATTTCTTGCTCACGGTTTTCTCACCGGCTTTGGCTTTGATTTGCACGACGGTGGGCATTTCGTTGCCTGCGGGGATGGCTTTGTCGGAGACGAGTTTGTTGCCGTCCTTGATGAAAGCCAGCTTTGTGGGTGCGCTACGGTCGCCCAGCACGACGCTAACGACTTGTTCGCCGGGAGCGATGACTTTGTTTTTGTCACTGATGAAACGGATTTCCACCTTCCTATCCTTGTTCACGAAGAACTCGGCGTTGGGGGCGACCTCGGTGATAAGCTTGCCGCCTGTGGGACCGGCTTTGCCGCCGGGCTCGTGAGCTTGAGCCAGATTGAAGGAGGAGGTCAGGACGAGGAGGGTGGTGATGAGCAGTGTTTTCATGATGTCTGAGTATTCGTTTTTATGGGTATTGCAGGGACGGAAAATTAATGGGAGGCAGGGGCATCTAGGGCGACGGCCTTGGCGGCGGCCTTGCGGCCGAAAGTGTAGAAAATGGTCGGCGTAACGCCGAGGCCCAGCAGCGTGCTGGTGATAAGGCCGCCCACGATAACGACGGCAACAGGATGCAGGATCTCCTTGCCGGGCCGGTCGGCAGCGAGCACTAACGGGATCAAGCCAATACCGGCTGCAAGCGCGGTCATTAGCACGGGTACGAGCCGTTCCTTGGTCCCGCGGATAACCATCTTGCGGCTGAACTTCTCGCCTTCGTGCTGCATGAGGTGCAGGTAGTGGCTGATGAGCATGATGCTGTTGCGGGCGGCCACTCCGGCCACAGCGATGAAGCCGACAAGGGTGGCGATGCTTACGTTGTTCAGCTTGAGCCAGGTGAACACAAGCCCGCCGACAAGAGCGATAGGTATATCACACAATACTTGGAAGGCAAAGAACGCGCTGCGGAAGTAGCCGTAGAGGAGGAAGGCGATGACGGCGATGACGACAAGGGTGAAAAGGGCGATACGCCGCGTGGCTTCCTCCTGCGCCTGGAACTCGCCCTCGAAGGTGATGAAGTATCCCTCGGGCAGCTTCACCTTGGAAGTGACTTCTTCGCGCAGTTTGACCACGAGATTGGATACGTCCCTGGCCGTTGGCTTGATGGCAAGCGCGAAGCGACGCTGGCTGTTCTCGCGGAAGATGACGTTGGGCCCCTTCGCCTCGCGCACATCGGCAACGAGTGACAACGGGATGCGCTGGCCTTCGTTCGTTTCGATGGGCAATTCGGCAATCTTCTCCGGTGAATCACGCCATTGAATGGGCAGGCGCAGCACGAGGTTCACTGCACGCTGCCCATCGCGCAGTTGGGCCACCTCCTTGCCGCCGATGAGTGAGGACAGCTGCTCATTGAGATGACCAGGCGCAATCCCATACGCCTTGGCGCGGTCACGGTCGGCCTCGATGCGGAGCTGGGGGATCGAGGAGGTCTGGTCCAGCTTGCAGTCTTCAAAGCCGGGCACGGTCTTGGCGACGGCTTGGACCTCAATGCCGATCTGGCGCAACCTGTCGAGATCAGGCCCGAAGATCTTCACGGCGACCGGCGCGGAGACACCGCTCATCATGTGGCCGATGCGGTCGGCTAGCGGCCCACCGACAACGGCGAAAACGCCGGGCACGGTTTTGATCTTCTTCGAGATCTCATCCAGGATAGCCTTGCGATCACGGCCCTTGGCCTGGCCTTCAGGTTCGCGGAAATCCACATCGAACTCAGCTGTGGAGACGGGCACCACATGGTCGCCGCGCTCGGCACGGCCCAAGCGCCGGCCCACCTTGCGCACCTCGGGAATGGAAAGGATTTGCTGTTCGATGACATCGGAAATTTTGTTCATTTCCTCCAGCGAGGTTCCGGGCGCGGTGGTAGCGGCGACGAGGGCGGTTTCCTCCTGGAACTTGGGCAGAAAATCCTTGTTCATCTGCGGATACAGGGAGAAGGCGGCAATCACGATCATGGCGGCGATGCCCAGCATGAGCAGAGGCTGTGCGAGGCCAAAGCGCAGCAAGGTGTGCTCCAGCAGCCACTTCATGCCACGCGTGAGAAAGCCGTCCTTGTGCTCGTGCCCCTGGCGCGGATTTAACAACAACGAACACAGCACCGGAATTGCGGAGAGCGAGACGACAAAGGAGGCGATCATCGAGATGATGGTGGCGATGGCGATAGGCGCGAACAGCTTGCCCTCCACGCCGGTCAATCCCAGCAGCGGCAGGAAGACGAGAA
>JAQGPI010000348.1 GCA_028293175.1 Verrucomicrobiaceae bacterium
GGACCTGAAGCTGCGCCAGCACCTCTTGATGGAGCTGCTCACCATTCATCGCCAGGTGGGTACCACCTTCATCTACGTGACTCACGATCAGACCGAAGCCATCGGACTGAGCGACCACATCGCCGTGATGAACGAAGGCCGCGTGGAGCAATGCGGCGCGCCTCGCGAGATCTACGAATCGCCGCGCACCAGTTTCGTCGCCGCCTTCATCTGCGATACCAACTTCATCACCGGCGAAGTGGTATCCTGCGAAGCCCATGCCAGCGGCACGCTCTGCCGGTTGAAAACGGAAGCGCTTGGCGAGGTCACGGCACGCATCCTCGAACCCTTGCCTGCCGGTGCTGCGGTGCGCTTGAGCGTGCGGCCTGAAGCGTGGTCGGTGACCTCGGTCCCATCCTCGAACGCCATACGCTGCCGCATTGAAGACGTACTCTATCTCGGCGCCACTTCCAGCATCACCATGAGCGCAGGCACGCAACGCCTCATCGTCCACCGCTCCAACCGTCAGGAAGACGATGCCGCCTTCATCAAACGGGGAGGAGAGGCCTGGGCCTCATTCCATCCGGAGGACGCGGTCGTGTTGCCCCTCGGATGAACGGTCGGATATTCCATGCCGTATGAAGAAGCCTTGCACCTGAGATCACGTAAGACTCGATAGCCATGCTACGGTTCGCATTCACTTCCTTGCTCATCGCCACCGCTCTGCCAGGGGCGGAGCCCATTGACTTCGTCAAGGAGATCCAGCCCATTTTCGTGGAGCACTGCTACCAATGCCACGGCCCGGAACGGCAGGAAGCGGACTTCAGGTTGGACAACAAGGAGAGCGCCTTGAAAGGCGGCGATCTCGGCATTGCCATCGTACTGGGCAAGAGCGCCGAAAGCCTGCTCATTCAAGCGGTCAAGGGCCTCAAGCCCAAGCTCAAGATGCCGCGCAAAGGCGAGCCTCTGAGCGACAGTGAGATTGCCAAACTGGTTGCGTGGATTGACGCGGGTGCGGCATGGCCGGACAGTGCTTCCACCAACATCACCAAGGGCAAGGACCATTGGGCCTTCGAAGCACCTGTGAAGCCGCCGGTGCCTGCCGGTGCCCAACATCCCGTCCATGCCTTCATTCAAGCCAGGCTCTCAACAGAAGGCCTCAAGCTTGCGCCCAAGGCAGGCCTGCCAACCCTCATCCGGCGTCTCTATCTGGACCTCACGGGCCTGCCGCCTGAGCCGAAGGAGGTGGATCGGTTCGTCAAGGAGATGACCGAGGCTGGAGCAGCCTCATCGCCTGTCTATTTGAAGTGGGTGAACGACCTGCTCGCCAGCCCGCACTATGGCGAGCGCTGGGGCCGCCAATGGCTGGATGCGGCGCGTTATGCGGACAGCAACGGCTATGAGAAAGACCCGATGCGCTACATCTGGTTCTATCGCGACTGGGTGATCAATGCCTTCAACCGCGACCTGCCGTATGACCAGTTCATCATCGAACAGATCGCCGGTGATTTGCTGCCGGGCGCTACCCAGGATCAGATCGTTGCCACCGGCTTCCTGCGAAATTCCATGGTGAATGAGGAGGGTGGCGCTGATCCCGAGCAGTTCCGCATGGAGTCCATGTTCGACCGCATGGACACCATCGGCAAGAGCATCCTAGGCCTAACCATTGGCTGCACGCAATGTCACAATCACAAGTACGATCCCATCTCGCAAGAGGAGTACTACAGGATGTTCGCTTACCTGAACAGTGACAGCGAGCCCTGGCGCGTGGTGTACCTGCCAGCGGAACAGATGAAGGTGGCGCAAATCCATCAACGCACGGCAGACCTTGAAGCAGAGCTCAAGCACTCGCATCCTGATTGGGAAAAACGGATGGCCGAATGGGAGCAGACTGTCAGTAAAGTCCAGCCCGAGTGGCACGTATTGCAGGCTCCCTTCATCGACGACACCACCGGCGGCCAGAAGTTCCTGCTGCAAGCCGATGGCAGTTATCTGGCCCAGAGCTACTCGCCGACCAAGGCGACTCCCAAGGTGGAGATCACCGGCGATGTGGCCAACATTACCGCCTTCCGCTTGGAGCTTCTTACCGACCCCAACCTGCCTGCGTATGGTCCCGGTCGCTCTCAAACAGGCACCTGCGCATTGACCGAATTCCTGGTGGAAGCCGATGTGGATGGCAAGTCTGAGAAGCTGAAGTTTGCCAGTGCCACCGCTGATTTTGGTGAGCCGGAGAACACGCCGCTGGTGGCTTATGCCCGCGATAAGGACAGCGACAAGGACAAGCGTGTTACAGGTCCGGTGAGCTACGCCATTGATGCTAAAGACGACACGGCTTGGGGAATTGATGCGGGGCCCGGGCTGCGCAATCAATTGCGCAAGGCGGTGTTCGTTCTCGACAAGCCACTGGCGAAAACCTCAAAGCTCAGCATCGGCCTCGCCATGAAGCACGGCGGCTGGAACAGCGATGACTTGCAGAACACCAATCTCGGCCGCTTCCGCATCAGCTACACCACCGCCGCTAATGCCAAGGCTGATCCGCTGCCCGCAAAAGTCCGTGAGATCCTGGCCGTTGCGCCCGACAAACGCACCCCGGCACAATTGGCGACAGTGTTCAGCTATTGGCGCACCACAGTCGCCGATTGGAAGCCTGTGAACGAGGCGATTGCGCTGGCTTGGAAGGATCATCCCGAAGGCACGACCACGCTGGTACTGGACAAGCGTGAGCAGCCGCGCATGACCACCATCCTGAAGCGCGGCGACTTCCTCAAGCCCGGTGACAAAGTCACTACCGGCGTGCCCGCCATCTTGAACCCGCTGCCGAAGAATGCGGACAACTCGCGCCTCACCTTTGCCAAATGGATGGTGAATCGCAAGTCTCCTACCACTGCTCGTGCCTTGGTCAATCGCGTGTGGCAGTCTTACTTCGGCACAGGCTTGGTGAACACGCCGGAGGACTTCGGCACTCAGGGTGAAACACCCGTATATCGCGAACTGCTGGACTGGCTGGCAACAGAGTTCATGGACCGTGGCTGGAGTATCAAGGAACTGCAACGCATCATTGTCACCAGCGCCACCTACCAGCAGGACAGCCACGTCACGCCGGAAATGATCGAGCGCGATCCGTACAACCGTTTGCTCGCGCGGGGACCGCGTTTCCGTGTGGAAGGCGAGCTCATCCGTGACATCCAGCTCAGTGTTAGCGGCCTGCTTAATCCAGCCATGGGTGGCCGCTCCGTGATGCCTCCGGCTCCGGCCTTCTTGTTCGATCGTCCCGCCAGCTATGCGCCCTTCCCATGGAAGGACGAAGTGGACAGCAACCAGTATCGCCGCGCCGTGTACACCTTCCGACGTCGTAGTACACCGTATCCTTTCTTGAGCACCTTCGATGTGCCCAGTGCCGAGTCGAGCTGCGTGCGCCGTCCGAAAAGCAATACCCCGCTGCAGGCCCTCATGACGTTGAATGAGACGATGTCCATGGCTGCCGCTGAAGCACTGGCGAAGCGCATGGTCAAGGAAGGCGGCGACGACGAATCCCGCCGCATTGCCCATGGCTTCAAGCTGTGCACGGGGCGCGCGCCGAATGCTTTCGAAAGCAAGGCGCTGACAGGATTGCTGCATCGTCAGGCCAGTCGGGCAGGCGATGACAATGCGGATGCTTACACGGTCGTGGCGCGAGTGTTACTGAACTTGGACGAGACCATCACGAAAGAGTAACCCGTCGAAGCTATGAACCTCGCTGACTTCTGTGAATACTGCCTGTCGCTGCCGGGTGCGGAAGAGATCACACCCTTCGGCCCCGAGGTGCTGGTGTACAAGGTGGGTGGCAAAATGTTTGCTCTTACCTCGCCTGATGAACTGCCGCATTCGGTCAATTTAAAGTGCGAGCCTGAACGCGCGGTGGAGTTGCGCGACCGCTACGAAGATATCACGCCCGGCTATCACATGAACAAACGGCATTGGAACACCATTCTGCTGCGTGGCAAGGTGCCTTCAAAAACTGGTGCGCGAACTGATTGACCACTCTTATGCGCTGGTGGTAGCCTCATTGCCGAAGAAAGTGCGTGACGAGTTGAATGCCTAACACCCAGATGGCGGTAATCACCGCATCCGAAGGGCAGGGGGAATATTGAGTTTGTTCTCCAGCGAGTGCATGAAGTTCATGGTGCCCGGCGCACGCAGGCCCATGCCATAGGAGCGTTTCAGGATCGTGTAGGCTTGTTTCCAACGTTCCGGTGCATTGTTGAGCTGAGCCCATTCGTAGGCGGCGAGGCGCTCCATCACCGGCAGGCCGCCATTTTGATACGCGAGCAGGTAGTGTTCGCCCGCCAGTTCGTGATTTCGTGGTTCGACCCTGCGGGCATAGAGATGGCCCAGCGAGGTGTGCAGGCGGTCGCTCTTCGGCAGGTGGCGCAGGCCTTCGTTCAGGATGTCGATGCCGCGCTGTACATTCTCGCGGTAAAGCTGCTTGCGATACAGTGTAGGACGCGATTCATCGTAGAGGTAATTCGATGCGGCATCATAGGCCATGTGGCCTGCCGCATCATCCCAGTACACATCGAAGCGCGGCTGCAGCATGGTGGTGATGCCAAAGAGCATGTCCACACGGCTCCAGTTAGTTTCTTCAAAAGCGGTGTAGCCCATCAGGTAGGTGATGCTCGCCACCAGCGACCGCAACCCGCCAAGCGTGGCGGCAAAGCCCATCTGTCCCACGGCATCGCGGGCGGAATAATCGAGCGGTGCATAGAGCATCTCATGGCTGCGCAATGAGGTCGCGGTACGCTGCTCCAGCGGCAGCTTGCAGATGCCGAGAAGAATGAAGACCACGAGGGCTTGCAGCTTGCGCTTCATGGTTGAATTAAAGTTCCTTCTCCACAAACAGCAGGTAGGCCACCACCATGTAGCCGCCGGTATAGAGCAGGCCAATACCGGTCATGTGAAGGGCATCGGTGAGCAGAACAGCCCGGCCTTCTGTCACAGCATCGACGACGTCAAACAGGCTCAAATCCGGGCAGAAGATGGCGAGCACGGCTGCCGCCAAGTATTGCCACCAGGCGGTGCCGCCTTTGAAGAAGTACTCACGGAACAAGGTCTCGCCATGGCCCATGATAAAGAAGCAGAAACTGGTGATGACGGAGAATAGCGTGGAGGTGGCGATACAGGAAATCAGCAGCGTGAGGGATACCAGGACGGATGCCTTCAAGAAGATGGCGAGTACGCCCACATGCAGCGCCCAGGTCAGGCCCTGCTTCTCCACATCAGCGGTCGCAGCGGCAATGGCTTCGGGCGGCGGCGTGCCGCCAAGCTGCATGTGCAGGCCGGCTAGCGTATCTTCCAGCACGTAGCCCTGCTTAATCCAAAGTACGCCGCTGAGCATGATGTCGAGCAGGACAAGGCCGCCGCCAATGACGATCAGCACGCCGAAAAGCTTGCCCAGCAAGTAGTCTAGGCGCGGCACTGGCTTTGCCAGGATGGTGTACAGCGTGCGGTCTTCCACATCCTTGGGCAAGAGGAGTGCCGTGGCCACCATGGCGATCACATAGGCGAAGAGTTGCTCCAGGCCGAAGCAGACATCCTTCAGCATCTTCAACTGCTGCGCGGCGTTGAAGGTGGGAAAGGCGAAGGAGGCACCCACCACCACTACAGAGATCACTAGCAGGAACACCAGGATGCGCATGCGCAGCAACTGGGTGACCGTACTCATGGTCAGCGCCCAGATGCGGGACGGGGAGAAGGACTTGTAGGAGGAGCTCATGCAAGGAGGAAGAATGGAGTGCTCAAGTCTTGGTTCTGGTGGCTTCCAGTCTTTCGTCTTCCTCAGTCACTTTGAGGAACATGCGTTCAAGCGTGGTATGCGGGTGACCCATGCTGAGAAGCGTGCCGCTGCCGGGCTTGCTGGCAACAAGGTCCCGGATCTGTTGAAGCAACTCAGGCGTGGCGTTTTCGAGCACAAACTCGGTCTGATTTTCCACCGAGATGAGGTCTTCGATGGGACCTTCGCTCACCATCTGTCCTTGCGACATGATGCCGATGCGGTCGCACACTTCCTGCAACTGTTCGAGCAAATGCGAGGTGACGAGCACCGTGATGCCACGCGCCTTGCAATCTAAGATAAGATCGCGAATGCGTCGTGAACCCGCCGGGTCAACGCCCGCCGTGGGTTCATCCAGCACCAGCAGTTGTGGCTCATGCACCAACGCCTGTGCCAACCCGATGCGTTGCAACATGCCCTTGGAATAGCCGCCCAGACGGCGATCCGCAGCGCCTTCCATGCCGGTAAGTTTCAGGAGTTCCTTCGCCTGATCGTGCAGCTTTTTGCCGCTCATGCCGCACAGCTTGCCAAAGAATAGCACCGTCTCCATGCCGGTGAGATGCTTGTAAAAATACGGGTTCTCGGGCAGGAAGCCTACGGCGCGGCGGCTTTCCACGAGCTGGCTGTCCATGCCGAAGATGCTCGTCTTTCCGTGCGTTGGTGCGAGCAGGCCAAGCAACACCTTCATCGTCGTCGATTTGCCGGAGCCATTGGGTCCGATGAGGCCATAGACTTCGCCTGCCTTGACGGAAAAAGACACGTCCTTCACCGCCGTGAAGAGCTTGTGTCCCACGCCTCGATTGAAAACCTTGGTCAGGTTTTCGATGACCACCGCTGTGTCGCTCATAGGGAATGGAGTATCCGTCTGGAAAGATATTGGGAGACGGCTCGCCACTTGCAGTCTCCGCGCGTTTCCGCTGCTCGTCTATCAGATGCTGGCTTAACGCACAATGCCAAAACCCCGCACCCCAGTGAGCGGCGGTATGATGTGGATCTCGCGCTCCTTGATGTACCCAGCCAAGTCGCTCTCATCGATGCCCTTGAGGAAGGCTTCCATCTCCTCAGCTTCTGTGGCCATCGCCTGCATTTCCACGCGACCATCGTCCAGGTTCTTCACCCACCCGGTCACTTCGTAGCCTGCGGCGAGGTACTTGATGGCAGCGCGGAAGCCCACGCCTTGCACGCGGCCGGAATAGAAGATTTGTCGGGCGGTCATGCTGTCGGCAATTACGCGTCTTCGTTGCGGGAGCCAGGTTTCCTCGCTGGCGAAATGTTGCGGTGGACCCATACGCTCTGCACCAGACCGAACATGAACAGCACCACCACCAGGAAGGTGCCGCCATAACTAATCAAGGGCAAGGGAAGCCCGGTGATGGGCACGAGCAGGATGTTCATGCCTATATTCATGAAGATATAGGTCATCATCGCTCCGACAATCCCAACGACGACCAGCCTCCCCATCTGGTCGCGCGAATAGAATGCTACAAAAATCGTCTGGAAGATGAGCAGGCTGAGCCCCGAAATCATGAGCAGCATGCCACGGAAACCGAACTCCTCGCAGATCACGCCGGTAATGAAGTCATTGATGGCTTCGTTGGGGAAGAAGGTGCGATGCACGGAGTGCTGCTCCGGAACTTTGCGGGAGAGGGGACCTTTGCCTTCAAAGCCTGCCGAACCTACAGCGAGCTGCAGATGGTAGGGGACCCAGGCACTCTCTTGGATGTTCACCTT
>JAQGPI010000356.1 GCA_028293175.1 Verrucomicrobiaceae bacterium
ATCCATTCCCAATCCCACGATCTCACCAAGCGGGGGCTTGTCATGGGCATCGTCAATGTGACGCCTGATTCGTTTTCCGATGGTGGCCAGTACTTTGATGAGCAACGCGCGGTTGATCACGGATTGGAGCTGGCAGCGGAGGGCGCGGCCATTTTGGATGTCGGGGGCGAGTCCACACGACCCGGTGCCAGCCCAGTGAGCGTGGAAGAAGAACTGCGCCGGGTGCTGCCAGTGATCAAAGGGTTGCGTAGGCAGACGAAGGCATTGATTTCCGTGGATACGTTCAAGGCCGCTGTGGCGGAACAAGCGCTCGGGGCTGGCGCTGACATCATCAATGATGTCTCCAGCATGATGCATGATCCCCGCATGATGGAAGTGGCCGCCGCTTCCTCCTGCGGCCTCGTACTTATGCACATGAAAGGCGAGCCGCGCACTATGCAGAAGAATCCTGAATATGTGGACGTAGTAGCGGAGGTGGCAGCGTTTTTTGAACACCGCCTCGCTGCATTGGCCGAGGCAGGCATCGATAAAACCCGCACCGTGCTCGATCCCGGCCTGGGGTTTGGCAAGAAGCTCGACCACAATTTGAGCCTGCTACGCCACCTCCCGCGATTAAGCGTCCAGAATCGTCCCGTTCTGGTGGGCATCTCGCGCAAGTCCATGATCGGCGCCGTGCTCGGCAACCGAGACATGGCAGCACGTATGTGGCCCACGGTGGCGGTCACAGCCTATGCCCGCGAGCACGGAGCGCATATCATGCGAGTGCATGACGTGAAGCCGAACGTGGATGCTATGCGCATGGCGGAAGCGATTCTTTTTGGCGTGGCGTAGGCCGTCGATCATATTAGCACCCGCCCCCGCATGATGTGCCCGTGGAGTGGCTGCTGCTAAGCAGCCTGCCCGGCGACAGTGTGGAGGCCGTGCGCGAAATCGTTGAAGCCTACCGCAAACGCTTCCTTATCGAGGTGTTCTTCCGCGTGCTCAAAAGCGGCTGCCGCATCGAAGAGCGCCGTTTTGAAAGCTGCCACCGCCATCTGAGCGCGCTGGTCGTGGCCCTCATCATCGCGTGGCGGGTGCATAGCCTGAGTCAAATCGCGCAGCATGAGCCCGAAGCCAGTGCCCGGAGCCATTTTGAGCCCGCCGAATGGCAGGCCGCCTGGGGAGTGGTCAACCGGGCCAAGCCCCCGCCGCTCTTAGCACCCACGATGGGTGAGATGGCCAGGCTTGTCGCCAAGCTCGGCGGCTGGATACAACGTGGTGGCAAATCCTACAGTCCGCCAGGAGTGCAAACCCTCTGGCAGGGCTTGCAACGCCTCAGCGACCTCGCCTCAGCATGGTCATTATCGCGCCAAGAAACTTGTATGTAACAACGAGGGCTCCGTCCGTGGGCTACTCATGGAGAACCGCTCTGCGGTTCGTTACCAGTTCGTCTATTGGCCTCGATCTTGAACGTCACCCTACCTCCTCATTGACCGCGCACTCGCCGCGCAGCCCATTGCTAGCGGCAGCCATAGCAGCAGCGTTTCAAATCGCGGCACGCTCACCAGTGTCTGCATCGAGTGGCCATCAAAGGTCAGCGCCATCACACCGTAACACACAAGAATAAGCCACAGGTCCTGGCCCAGCTTCATCGCCCGCAGGCAGCGCGTGATCCCCCAGCTCAGCAACCCTAGCAGGGCCAGCAACCCTACCGCCCCGTGATGGAAAAAGGTGGAAACAAACACGCTATGAATGTGCTCCGGCGTCCAGGACATCCCCGCCTGCCAGGGCTGGTCGGAGGCCCACAGGCCTTTGCCAAACATCAGGTTCGTAGGTGTTGTCATCGTGGCCAGCACGCGGCGATACAGGTCCAGCCGGCCATTATCACCACGCTGCAGCAGTTCTTTGACGGGGTTATGAGTCACCACCACATCGCCCAACTGTTCACGGGCGTTTTCCCGACCAATGACTGTGCCCATCTTCAACTTCTCTTCGAAGTCGGCCAGCCGTGTCAGCAGCGGCGCACTGAGCTGGAAGGCGAGCACCATGCCCCCCAGCAATGCACAAGGTTTCCAAGCCTTACGCCAGCCGCGGGCCATGAATAACATCGCGTGTCCCGCCCCTAACGAAAGCAGGGCACCACGGCTCAGGCTCAGCAGCGTGGCAGCGGTCAAAATCACCAGGGCGCGCAGCCACCAACGGCGCTGATGCCCCTCCGCTGCATCGTTCCAGCGGCAAGCCGCCCAGGTCGCCGCAAAGCCCCACATCAGCCCTGCGCAGACAGGATGCAGACCGCCATACACAAACCAGTTCTTCAAACGGTCACCGATCAGGCCATCGGGCACGATGATGTAAAAAACGATCACGCTTCCGACTGCCGCAATGGCTCCCGAAGCTACGACCACCCGACCCATCATCTTCGCCGTGCGTTCATCGCGACCCACCTGCCATACCACAAGCAGGAACAACAGCAGCAAAGCGCCACCCCCCAGCCACCGTACCACCTCATCCATGCTGGCCTCAGCCGGATCAACGAGTACTGAACCTATCACTCCGGCACTGAGATAGATGGCGGCGGCCTGCATCCAGCCATCCTGCCTCAGACCCTGCGTGATATCCGGGATCCTGAACATGAAGGCCTGCACCATCAGCAGACCCAGGAAGCCACAGAGCTGCCACCAGCCATTGGGCGTGAGATAAAAGCCGCCGATGAATATCAGCGCGTTCGCCGCTAAGGGCTCTCTTTTAGCAAACGCAAGCACACGCTGCGCCAGCCCCGTTATCTTGGAGCCATCCTGTGTCAGCGTGTTGTCCTGGGCATCGGGAACGTCAATCATGTACCCCCTATTCGTAGGCGAGATTTGCGCAGTGTTCAACCCGAACGCTGAGGGAGAAGCAGCCGCGCCCACAAGAGCCGAGGGACACAGCTTGGCTGATGCACGCAGCCGCTCTGCAAGATGCCCCTTCCACTTTCTCCGCTTAAACCATTGCTACGGAGCAATGGTCACTGGCGTACCGACTGGAGTGGACCGGTAAAACGCTTCGGCCATGGTCCCCGGCATGCGGATGCAGCCGTGGGATGCCGGATAGCCAGGAAGGTACCCCTCGTGCATACCCGTGCCGCCCACGATGCGCATGAAGTAGGGCATCCTGGCCCCGTCGAAACGGGCACCTTTGGGCTTCGGATCCTTGGAGGTGTCGATCTCCTTTTGGATCACATTGCCATCCTGGTCCACGTAATCCCCGAATAGCGAGGACTTGTGGTCGATGTCTTTTTCAATGATGTGAAACTTGCCAGTGATGGTGTCCAGACCTTCACGGCCCGAGGAAATTGGAGACACCCCGGCCACTTGATTGCCCTTGTAAAAGTAGGCTCGCTGCTCATGTAGGACGATCTTGATGGAAGGAGGTCCCGACATGGAGTCGCCATTCCAATAACCTTCATCCACCTGGGGTCCGACCGAGCCACGGGCTCCATTACCGACCTGCCCCAGCGTACCATTGCTTCCATTAGGCGGCTGCCAGACGTAGCAGGAGGTTCCAAGCATTGACAAAAGCAGGGCGGCGAAAGCGAGTTTGATCGGGGACAGCAGTTTCATAATGGAGTGATGGAACTTCTCGACAGCAACTTAGGGCCAGCCGGATGTGGGCCTTTTGGAAGCATGATGGCGGAGCGATTATTCGCCGATCATCAGCAGGAGCAGGAGTGCGAGGAGAGCAGTCATGGGTAGAAGCGAAGTTTCGCCTCCTTACCCATATCCAGCTCCAAGCGCTATGGGGTGTATCCCTAACTTGTTGCTGCGGCAGCCTCGGAAGGCGTCTCGGCCATTGGCAGCCGGACGGTGAAAGTGGCGCCTTTGCCAGCTTCACTTTCCAATAGGATGCGACCCTTCATGCCTTCCACAAGGCGCTTTACAATCGACAGGCCAAGGCCGGTGGAAAGTTCACTGCCAGTGGGGCGGGCGCTTAAGCGACCGTAACGGTGGAAAAGGTTCTTCTTGTCCTCCTCGGTGAATCCAGGACCCTCATCGCGAACGGTAAAATGCACCCACTCGGTCGGTCCATAACCAGCTTCAAGGTAGACATTGCGGCCTTCAGCGGAGAACTTCAGCGCATTGGTGATCAAATTGTCGAGCACCTGGGTGACCCGCCTTCGGTCCGCCCAGGCGATCACCTCGGGCTCGGAAGTCGAAAGGTGGATGGTGATGCGTTTCACCTGGGCGGCCGGCTCATGACGAGCGAGCGCATCCTCGAGCATCTCGTGGAGGTCGATGAAGGCAGGCTCAATCTGGAATCGCTCGGCACTCTGGTTGGCGTGGAATTCCATGACGAACGCGATCAGGCCGTCCGTGCCTTGGATGATGTTGTCAATGTACCGATCGCGTTTCTCGGGAGTGGTGGCGTTTCGGAGCAGCTCCGCGCTGATGCGGGTGCCGGTAAGGTTGTTCTGCAAGTCATGCGTTAGGATGCCCAGCAGCTCGTCCTTGTCCTCCGCGAGATTGCGCAGTTCATCTCGCGCCTGCTTCAGGGCTAAATGGGTGCGAACACGAGTGAGCAGTTCCGCTTTATTGAAAGGCTTGGTGACGTAGTCCACGCCGCCAGCTTCCAGGGCCTGCACGATGAGGTTCTTATCATCGGCAGCCGAAAGGAAGATGATGGGCACTTCCTCATGCCGGGGATCAGCCTTGATTTGACGGCACACTTCAAGACCATCCATTTCCGGCATCAACACATCGAGGAGGATGAGGTCCGGCGTACGGGCTGCGAGGCGTTTCAGCGCCTGTTCGCCGCTGCTGGCAAGAACCACTTCATATCCAGTCATGGAAAGGACCGTGGCAACCACTTGAAGGTTTCTCTCCTGATCGTCCACGACGAGGACGATTTTAGGGTCTGTAGTTTGAGGGAGAGGTTTCATGAGGGACAAGAGGAAGCGCAGAAAAAGGGGGCAAGTGGTTCAAACATATCGAATGCACTCCACTCAAATAATGAGGCATGCTTCATGGCCTTGCCAAGGAAATCAAATGACAGGCGAATAATTCGCCGTCAGGGGAGCACTCGAACGTGATAGAAGCGCGCGGGAGTGAGGGCCACTGACACAGGATCGGTCACTTCCACCGTGCTGCCCGTGCCAGAAATCACGGCACCAAGTGGCAGCCAGACAGGATCATTGAGGTTATCTTTGAATTCCACGCGATAGGTTCTATCCAGCCCCGTGTTAAACCGAATCACCATGCCCCCGCCTGGTTTCACTTGGGGAGAAGCCACCGAAAACCGGCTGGCGGCGCTGTAGGGATCTGTGCCAAATTGATATTCATCATGATTGCTCACACCATCACTATCGCCGTCCACGGCGGCATCGGCGGCATCGTTTGGGTCGAGATTGTGGGCGACTTCCCAAAAATCCGGCATACCATCGCCGTCCGTATCCAAGGGGACAATGATGCCGCTCGCCGGTCCGGGCCCCGTGGCATGGGTTACATCCGCGACCGTGACGGTAAAAGTGGCGGCGTGTCTTTGCATGGCGGTCCCCAAAATGCTGATAGGATACGGCACGCTGGTGGCTCCCGCAGGAATGGTCAAGGTAGCGGGCGCTGCGATGTAATTGGTACCTGCTATGGCGGTACC
>JAQGPI010000378.1 GCA_028293175.1 Verrucomicrobiaceae bacterium
GCGGCAAAGCCTTGATACAAATCGCCTCCAGACATGGATGGAGTTGGAACGCGTCAAAGGCAGTCATCACATCATGAGCAAAGACGGTGAAGAAGACATCCTTGTCATTCCGGTACATGCGAATAGGCCTCTCAAAACGGGCACTCTGCGGGCACTGATGAAAACGGCGGGCATTACCGAGGCGGATCTCTAGTTCATGAGCCTGCTCTCCATCACCAACCTCAAAGTTCATTTCCCCGTGCGCGGTGGCGTGTTCATGCGCTCCGTGGCCTCGTGCAAAGCCGTGGACGGCGTCTCACTGACCGTTGCCAAGGGCGAAACCGTCGGCCTCGTGGGCGAATCCGGCTGCGGCAAGACCACACTCGGCAAGGCGATTGTTAGACTCTTAAAACCCACTGAGGGCATTCTTGCCTTCGATGACCAGGACATCACGCATTCGGGCATCGGTGCGCTGCGCCCCATGCGCCGCCACATGCAGATGATCTTCCAGGACCCGGCAGAATCCTTGAATCCGCGCCACACTGTGCGCGATCTCCTGGAGGAACCTTTCATCGTGCAAAAGATCGGTACCAAGACCGAGCGCAAGGTGTGGATCGCGGAACTGCTCGATAAGGTCGGTCTGTCCTCCAGCGCTGCGGATCGCTTCCCTTTTGAGTTCTCCGGCGGCCAGCGGCAGCGCATCGGCATCGCCCGCGCTATCGCCTTGAAGCCCAAGCTGATCGTTTGCGACGAGCCGGTGAGCGCCCTGGATGTTAGCGTGCAAAGCCAGGTGCTGAACCTCCTCCTTGACCTGCAAAAGGACATGGGGCTGAGCTACCTCTTTATCGCTCACGGTCTCAATGTGGTGAAACACATGAGCGACCGCGTGGCGGTGATGTACCTGGGCAAGATCATGGAGCTCGCCCCCGCCGAGGTGCTCTATCGCAGCCCGCGCCACGCCTATACCCAGGCACTGGTCGATGCCATCCCCGTCCCCGATCCCACCCAGCGCCGCCCGCGCCAGCTTTTGCAAGGCGACGTCCCATCGCCCATCAATCCGCCCGAGGGCTGCGCCTTCGGCTTCCGCCTCAACCACCCCCGGTGGAAGGAAAGCGTGGGCATGGACCTGAGCCTCAAGGAAGTGTCCCCCGGCCACTGGGTGCAACCGTGCCCATGTTGCACATGATTGTTAGGCTGCGCCTGGACCACTGAGGGCGCTTACGGCATGTCCGGCCGTGGATGCGTGCCAACACGCCCTCTTGATAAGCCCCTGGGGCCTTCACCCCAGCAGGCGGGAAAGCCCGTGCTTCAAGGCATCCAGCCTCATGCAACCCAGCGATACCCTCACAGGAACGCCCTGCGTCCAACGAATGTTTTGCGTTCACCGGCCTCCTTCAAAATAAACAGCCCACATGAAAACTTCACTCATCATCACCCTCGCCGCCGTCGGCTTCAGCTTCGGCCCTCGCTATCTGATGGCCGAAACCGTCCCTCCGACCACGAATCCTGCCGACCATGGTAACAATGTCGTGCCAAGCACCAAGCCAGGAAGCGGCACAGGCACCAACGCCCAATCTGGCACCAGCGGTAAGAACGATCCCACCAGCCCCGCCGATCATGGCAACAACAACGCCACCGGCAAGAAGGTCGAAGGTTCTGACGCCAACGCGACTGACAAGCCCGAGACCAGCAAGATACACAAGGGTAAACACAAGAAAACGGGTGGCGACGACACCAACCCCGGAACTCCGGTAAACCCTGCTGACCACGGCAACAACAGCACCTCCGGCTCCAAGGCTGGAGAAGGCGCTGGCACAGAGAGCAAGACTACAGGCAACTCTTCCACCGGTAATCCCAGCCCCTCGGATCACGGCAACAATACTGGCAAAGGTGCCCCACCTATCACCGACAAGAAGTAACAGTTTCTGAGTCAAGGTTTCAGCCCTGCTAAGGCTATCCGCCCGGCAGGGCTGAACCGGCTTAAGTCATTCTCACTCTAACTCTACACCGTCATGAAAAACTCATTCCTCCGCCACTTCGTTATCGCTTTCGTTAGCCTGGGTTTCAGCTCGCTTACCTTGCTAGCAGAGACGCCTTCGACATCGAAAGACAAGAAATCGAAAACCACATCGCGTTCCCGGCCGGTTCTCAAGAGCGTCCGGTATGCTGACAACTACAGTTCCAAAAGCACCAAGACCAACGCTCCGCTTGATCGAACATTGAGCACGAGCCGCACGGAAGAGTCCGGCTTCACGAATGGCGTCGGCTCCAATCCTGCCGACCACGGGATTACCACAAATACCGCGACCCGTCCCGGCGACAACGGCCTCAACTCAGGCGTAGGCAGTAGTAACGACGTAAAGGGCACAAGCGTTCCTGTACCGCCAGTTAACTCGGCGGACATGAACAGCAAGGTGGGCAAAGGGCTCACAGCTGCCGAAGAAAAGCGAGGCCGCTGAGTCTTGCCATCAGCATCGAAAAGGACAAGCCCGGTCACGCAAAGACCGGGCTTTTGCGTTTATTGATCGCTCGTTTCACCGATCGCCAGCACGGTCTGAAAGTGCGGGCTCTTTGGCTCCCGGTGCACAATCTTCGTCTCCACATGAGTGAAGCCCGCTTGCTCCATCATCTCCAAAAGATCGACTTCGGAAAAGCCTAACCAGACATCAGCATACAACTCGCGCGCTTTTTCAAAGCTGTGCTTCAAGAGGTCCAGCACCACGATGCGGCCACCGGGTTTCAACAAGCGGCGGGCGGATGTGAGAGCTTTCTGCGGCTGCTGCGCATGATGCAGGGCCTGGCTGAACAGCACCAGATCTACGCTGCCCGGGTCAATCGGCGGGTCCTCGATGTCGCCATGGCGGAACTCCAGGTTCTTGCAGTCGTGCTTTTGAGCTAACTCCGCGCCGTAGGCCACCATCTTCTCGGAATTGTCCACGGCGATCACCCGCTTCGCACGCTGTGCTAAGAGTTGGGACAGTGTCCCCTCCCCTGCCCCCAAATCCGCAATCACCATGGGCGGCATTAGCTTCAGCAGCGTCTCTGCCAGTCCCATCCATGAGCGGCCGGGGATGTAGTGACGGCCAAACTTGCCAGCCAGCGCATCGAAATAGGACTGCGCCACGTTCGCGCGCTTCTTGCGCACCACGCGCAGAGCTGTCGCATCACGTTTTACTTCACGAATCTCGGTGCCTGCGGCTTCCACAATGCCCAGGAATCGATCATGACTTTCCTGTTCCTTGGCCGAAGGCGGCGGCAGACGGTAGAGACGGTTCTTCCCCGAGCGCCGGTCTTCGACCAGCCCCGCCGATTTCAAGCGCGCAAGCTGCGCCGAGATGTTAGACTGCGGAAGCGTGAGAATATCCTGAAGCTCGGCCACTGACAGCTCCTCCTCCCGCAACAGCAGCAGGATGCGCACGCGGGTAGGATCCGCGATGAGGGAGAGAGATTTTAGGATGGAAGCCACGGTGAGTACATCATATCAACGCATGATGGTTCTTCAATATGGATTCAACCACGCGGCTATGATGCAATTAGACGCCCAGTGGCTGCGTTTATGCCGACCGCCCCAGGCCTCCGTCACATGAAAATTTTCGCTATTCCCTTCGCTCTCATCACTTGGTTCCTTGCTGTTGCAAGCGCGGCGGAGCTGCCGCCACTGCCCGCAGGAGCCTTTACCATTGCGGTGATACCTGATACGCAGGGCTACTACGGCATGGCCACCAAATCCCAGCCGGACAGCAAAGATCCGCTGACCAACGCCGTCTTCGCCCATCACACCGCCTTCATTAAAGACCACATCAAGGACCAAAACATCGTCTTCGTGAGCCATGTGGGCGACATCGTGGACATTGATGTCTGGTCGCAATGGAAGCTCGCCCGCGAGGACATTGATGCGTTCCACGGCCTCGTGCCCTATGGCCTCGTCGTGGGCAATCACGACATGAAGAGCGACGGCAATGCCAGCCTGTTCCAGCACTACTTTCCCGCTGAACGCTTCAAGGAGTTCGCATGGTACGGCGGCAGTTTCACATCTGCCAATCAAGACGATGAAAAGAAGTACGGCAACAACGCCAACAGCTACCAACTCTTCAGCGAGGGAGGGATGGACTTCGTGTTCATTCATCTCGAATGCAATGCGCCCGACCCGGTGCTAGAATGGGCGGGCGGCATCCTTGACCGTTACGCGGACCGGCGTGCCTGCATCAGCACCCACATGGATCTGGGTGTGATACACTCTCCCAAAACAAAGGAAGGCTTCTCCAAAGATCCGCAGGGCCGCATGCTGTGGAGCAAGGTGCATAAAAAACAGGGCAACACGCCGCAGCAGATGTGGGACAAGCTGTATCGCAAGCACGCCAATCTAGGCTTCGTTTTCAGCGGTGATCAAAGCCGCGTCACCGCCCTGCACCTCACCGATACGGGCGACCAGGGCAACATCGTCCATCGCCTACTATCGGATTACACCTCCACCGGCCCTATGCGCCTGTATCGTTTTCTGCCTGCGGATAATCAGGTAGAAGTCATCACTTGGGACACGACCATCAATGAACTGACCGAGACCACACAGTACAAGACGGGCCGTGAATCGCATCAATTCTCCTTCGACTACAACATGAGCGCGAAGCCTTAATTGATGAGGCCATCACTCATACCGCAGCGCATCAATCGGGTCTAGGGCCGCAGCCTTCCTGGCGGGATAAAAGCCGAAGAACACGCCAATCGCAAAGCTCACGCTGAAGGCCAGCACTATAGAGCCGGGTGATACGATGGCTTTGAAATCGTGGACGAAGACGCCCACGAGTTGCGAGGCACCGATGCCGGCAAACACTCCAATGGTTCCGCCGATGAGACTCAGCGTGATGGCCTCGATCAGGAACTGCATCAGGATGTCCCAACCCTGTGCGCCCACGGCCATGCGGATGCCAATCTCGCGCGTCCGCTCGGTCACGCTCACCAGCATGATGTTCATGATGCCAATGCCGCCCACGAGCAAGGACATCCCTGCAATCGCGCCGAGCATCATGGTGATAACGCGCGAGATATTGCCCACTGTATCGGCAATCTCCTTTTGATTGAAGATGCCGAAGTCATCCGGCTTGTCCGCCGTCAACCGGTGACGTTGGCGCAGCAGACTAACAATTTGCTGCTGTGCAATATCCATGCGCTCCGCCTTGCTGATTTGCACGCTCACCGAGCGCAGGTATTTGTCGCCCGTAAGTCGCTTCATCGCGGTGGTGTGAGGGATGATGAGGCAGTCGTCCTGGTTCTGCCCGCCCATGCCCGCGCCCTTGGCGACAAGCTGGCCGATGATGACAAACGGCATGTTCTTCACGCGCACGGTCTGCCCAACGGGATTGAGCGGGCCGAAGAGTTCTGTCGCGGTCTTTGCGCCGATCACCGCCACCTTCGCCGCGCTGCGCACTTCACGTTCCGAGAACATGGAGCCACTCTCCAGTTTCCAGCCGCGAATTTGCAGATAGGCGGGTGATTCGCCGTTGATGGTGGTGGACCAGTTGCGTCCATTGGCAATGACCTGCGCATTGGTGCTGATGTCTGGCGTCACCGCCACCACATCCGCGATCTCGCGCGCCATGGCGGCCGCATCGGCAAGCGTGAGCACACTGGCGCTACCCATGCCCGAGCGCACGCCGCCAGCCTTGCGGCTGCCTGCGAAGACGATGAGCAGATTCTCGCCCAGCGCTGATACCTGTCCTTCGATGTTAGCCTGTGCGCCGTTGCCCACTGCCACCATCGCCACCACTGAGGCCACTCCAATGATGATGCCCAGGGCCGTAAGCACCGTGCGCATCTTGTTGCGCAACAGGGCGCGCAGGGCAATCGCCGCCGTGAGCGTGGAGCCGAGGATGAGAGTGCGGAGGAAGCTGATCATGGCGCAAGCTTGGCTTTCTGTTCCGCCTGGCTCAGCTCCGCCAGTTCATGGTGGGCAAGGCGACGTTCGTTGTTGACCGTATCGCTGATCACCTCGCCGTCCCGCATCACCACGATGCGCTTGCAATACGAGGCGATGTCCAGTTCATGAGTCACCATCACAATGGTGATGCCTGCATCATTGAGCTCCTGAAAAAAGCCCATGATGTCGATGCTGGTGCGCGTGTCGAGATTGCCCGTAGGCTCGTCTGCCAGCACAAGCTGTGGCTGATTTACCAATGCCCGCGCAATGGCGATGCGTTGCTGTTGACCGCCAGAAAGCTGACTGGGCCGGTGATGCAAGCGGTCCGCCAGTCCCACGCGCCGCAGCGCCTCCGTGGCCCGTTCACGACGCACGCGCGAAGACTGGAGCGGCTTGGTGTAAAACATTGGCAACTCCACGTTCTCCAGCGCCGTGGTGCGCGCCAGCAGGTTGAAGCTCTGGAACACAAAGCCCAGCTTGTGATTGCGCACCGTGGCGAGCTGCCTACGGCTGAGCGCCGCCACGTTAGTGCCGTCCAGCACGTAAGAGCCGCCGGTGGGACGGTCCAAACAGCCTAACATGTTCATAAGCGTCGATTTGCCCGAGCCACTCGCACCCATGATTGCAACGAATTCACCGCTCTGGATCTCCAGCGACACGCGGCGCACCGCATGTACCTCCACCTCGCCGGTGCGATACACCTTCGCCACGTCCTTGAGCTGGATCACGGGCTGGCTCATCACTTTTTCGGGGGTCCGCCAAAGCCCTTGTCCACCGCCTTGGAATTCACCACCACGGCATCGCCATCATTGAGACCTTCGAGAATCTCAGTGTCCACGTTGTCAGTGATGCCCGCTCTCACAATCGCGGCCCTTAGCGTCTTCGGGTCAGCGCCCACTTGATACACCAGCCGCTGGTTGCGCTGCAGCTTGGCGGGTGCGGCCTTCTCGAACTTTGCGCCATCGGGTGGAGAAAATCGCAACGATGTGTTAGGCACCTTCATGGTAGCTTTGCGTTCTGAGACCAGGATCGATATGTCCGCCGTCATGCCGGGGAAAAGCTTTTGCTCCGGATTGTCCACGTCGATGATCGTTTCGTAGGTCACCACGTTGGCCGTGGTGGTCGGCGCCTTGCGCACCTGCACAACCTTGCCGTGGAAGACTTCATCGGGAAAAGCTTCCACATTGAAGTTCACGGTCTGCCCGTCTTTCACCTGCCCGATGTCAGCTTCGGAGACCGTGGCATTGATGTGCATTTTGGTGATGTCCTGGGCGATGGTGAAGAGCACCGGAGTGGTCATAGCTGCGGCCAGCGTCTGGCCCAGATCCACCTTGCGAGCGATCACGATGCCATCCACCGGCGCAGTGATCTTGCAGTAACTGAGGTCCACCTGGGCCTTCTCCAGCGAGGCCTGATTGATGGTCACGGTAGCCTCCGCCTGCGCCAGTTCCGCGACTGCTTGATCGAGGTCAAAAGCCGTGGCCGCACGCTGCGGTACCAGGACTTTCTTCCGCGCCAGGTTCTGCTGTTTTAGCGTCACCACAGCCTTCGCACTAGCCAGCTCCCCTTCCCGCTGGCGCAACGCCGCCTTGTAAAGAGAAGGGTCGATCTCCGCCACAATGTCGCCCTTCTTCACCGGCGAATTGAAGTCCACGTTCAGCGCTGAAATCTTGCCGGAAACCTGGCTGCCCACATCCACGCTGACTACGGC
>JAQGPI010000402.1 GCA_028293175.1 Verrucomicrobiaceae bacterium
TCGCACGGTGAACCTTCTGCGCCTATGGGAAGCGCATTCCACTACGGATTTTGACTTCCAAAAGTTCAATTCCGGAGGCTATGTAGAGTCCATTCAAAAGCGCGCTGAAGCGGAAACGGTTTCCAAGGTGCTGTATCCCAATGATGCGACGGAAAACGGCAAGGAACTGCGTCTGGTGCAGCAGTATTTCTTCGTTGCCTGCTCATTGAATGACATCATGCGCCGGTACAAGCGCGACAATGTGGGCTGGGATGCCTTCCCTGAAAAGGTCGCCATCCAACTCAATGACACCCATCCCGCCGTTTCCATCCTGGAATTGATGCGCCTGCTGGTTGATATCGAATCTCTAGCTTGGGACAAGGCCTGGGAGATCTGCCAGAAGGTCTTCAGCTATACCAATCACACGCTGCTGCCCGAGGCGTTGGAAATGTGGAGCGTGCCATTGTTCAGCCGCGTGCTGCCCCGCCACATGGAGATCGCCTTTGAACTCAACCGCCGCTTCATGAAGGTGGTAGAGGCCCGCTGGCCCGGTGACAACGACAAGAAGCGCGTGCTGTCCTTGATTGACGAGCGCGGTTCCAAGGCCCTGCGCATGGCCCATCTTTCCGTAGTTGGCAGCCATGCCACCAATGGTGTGGCAGCCCTGCATTCGCGGTTGCTTTGTGAGAACCTGTTCCCCGAGTTTGCGGAGCTGTTCCCAGGCCGCTTCCTCAATGTCACCAACGGCATCACTTTCCGTCGCTGGCTCACTGTCTGCAATCCGCAATTGGCTTCCCTCATCACCGAAACGATTGGCGAAGACTGGCTGAAGGATGCCACCAAGCTGCGCGCCCTCGAACCGATGGCCAAGGACATTGCTTTCCAGGAGCGATTCCGCGCCATCAAGCGCCAGCACAAGGTGGACCTTGCGAAGATCATCCTCGACCAATGCGGAGTCGTGGTGAGCCCCGACGCCCTGTTTGATGTGCAGATCAAGCGCCTTCACGAGTACAAGCGCCAGCATCTCAACCTGCTGCATATTCTCACTCTTTACCGCCGCATCCTCCAAGATCCTGACGCTGACGTGTACCCGCGCGTCTTTATCTTCGGGGCCAAGGCCGCCCCGGGCTACTTCTTGGCCAAGAACATCATCCACGCCATCAACGCCATAGGCGAAAAGATCAACAATGATCCCCGCGTGAAGGACCGATTGAAGGTCGTCTTCCTGCCCAACTATGGTGTGACTCTGGCAGAGCGCATCGTACCCGCCGCCGATCTTTCGGAGCAGATCAGCACGGCTGGCAAAGAAGCCAGCGGCACCGGCAATATGAAGCTGTCGCTGAATGGCGCGCTCACCATCGGCACGCTGGACGGTGCGAATGTTGAAATCCTTGAAGAAGTCGGGGCTGAAAACATCTTCATCTTTGGCCTCACCGTAGAGGAGGTGCAGGCGCTGCTCGCCCGGGGCTACAACCCCTATGATTACTACTGGGCCGATGCTGAGCTGCGCGCTGTCATCGACTGGATCAGCAGCGATTATTTCACCGGCGATGCGCAAAGCTTCGTGCCGATTCGTGAGAGCTTGCTTGATCACGGCGATCACTTCCTGGTGCTGGCCGATTACGCCTCTTACATAGACGCTCAGACCAAGGTGGATGCCGCCTATCGTAACCGTTCGAAGTGGAGCGAGATGGCCATTCTCAACACCGCCCGCATGGGCAAGTTTAGCAGCGACCGCACGATTGGCGAATACGCTTCCAAGATATGGAACCTGCCCAGCATTGAAGTAGCACCCACCGCCATTCCGTAGCTGCGTCAAAGAGAGCCCCCCGATATTGGGGTTTCACCCCATAGACTGTAGCGGCCAAATAGAGAATTATAGCACACCAGTGAGGCCGATCACATGATCAGTCCATTGTTTCGCCGCCCAAGTACCGTGAATCTAGCCACCAACACTCAAACACGGCAGGAAAGCCTGCCAGACCCTCTGAGCGATGGTGCGACAAACCCTTTGGGAGGAGGGGGCGTCAGAGAGCGGGCTTGGACGGCGAGCCATTTTTCAGCCTCTGGCCTGCAGCGATTCCCACGTCCCTTGGGTCGTGGAGAAAGAAAACATTTTCATTGTACAGGCCACACTCGACGGGAGTAGCTTACAACCGTAAGTTTATCCTGCCGGAACCCCAATTGTCTATGCCGACCATTTCTGTCCTGCTTGTTGAAGACCACATGATCGTCCGTGAAGGACTCCGCTCTCTGCTGGAGGCCCAGGGAGACATCAAAGTTGTAGGCCAGGCTCAAGACGGGCGCCAGGCCGTGGATCTGGCCGTTGAGCTTTTGCCGGATGTTATAGTGATGGATATCACCATGCCTCTGCTGAACGGCCTCGAAGCTGCGCGTCGCATTCTCCAAGTGCAGCCTTCAGCAAAGGTGGTGATGCTTTCAGCCCACAGCGATGACGGCTACGTGGAGCAAGTGCTCGCGCTTGGTGTCGCCGGTTATCTCATCAAGCAAACTTCCGCCCAGGTGCTTGCCTCCGCCGTGCGGCAGGTTGCACGTGGCGAGAGTTATTTCAGCCCTACCATCTCCCGCCGCTTTACCGGTCCAGGCACCGGGAAGGATAGCAAGATCCCGCATGTTAAGCAGCTCACCCAACTCACTTCCCGTGAGCGTGAAGTGCTTCAGCTTGTCGCTGAGGGCAAGGCCAACAAACAGGTGGCGGATGAGCTTAGCATCAGCATCAAGACTGTGGAAAAACACCGTCAGCATCTGATGGAAAAGCTCGGCATCCACGATACCGCAGGCCTTACCCGCTATGCGATTTCCTCCGGTGTGATTGAGAGCAATGTGCAAGTGACACCTTGATTGATCGAACGGATTTGTTCGTGGAGATAGGTGCCTCGTGATGAAAGCTCTTCTTGCATTGGCGTCCTGTCTTCTTTGCGGCCCATGCTTTGCCGCGCCGCTGTCGGTGTATGTGGCGAACTACCCGCTGAAATACTTTGCCGAGCGTATTGGCGGATCGCATGTGGCGGTGAACTTCCCTGCGCCGAAGGACACCGATCCCGCTTTCTGGCAACCTTCGGATGAGATTATCGCCACCTACCAGAAGGCGGACCTGATCTTGCTGAATGGTGCCACGTTTTCAAAGTGGGCGGAGAAGACCTCACTGCCTAGAGCCAAGACGATTGATACTTCGGCAGCCTTCAAATCGAAGTTCATCGTGATCGCCAATGCCGTCAGTCATTCGCACGGACCTGCGGGCACGCACTCACATGATGGCACCTCGTTCACTACTTGGATCGACTTGCAGCAGGCCATCGCCCAAGCCCAGGCCGTGCAGGATGCCTTTGTCAAAAAAGCACCTGATGCAAAGGTCGATTTCGAAAACGGCTTTAATGCATTGAAGGCAGACCTCGAAGCTCTTGATGCACGTCTTATCGTGGTTGGACAGAAGCTCGCGAAGCAGCCTGTAGTCGCTTCACATCCCGTGTATCACTATTTCGCCCGCCGCTACGATTTGAATCTGAAGAGCGTTCTCTGGGAGCCTGAAGAAGTGCCTTCCGCCGAGCAGATGGGTGACCTTCAGAAGATCCTCGCGACCCACAAAGCCAAGTGGATGATTTGGGAAGGCGAGCCTGCCAAAGAGTCCGTACAGAAGCTCTCCGCCATCGGTTTGCAAAGCGTGGTGTTCGATCCCTGTGGCAACACCCCTGACAGCGGCGACTTCCTCTCCGTAATGAAAGCCAATGTAGCCCGCATGGAGCAAGTGGTTGCGAAATAACCTGCGCGCCAGCCGTCCCAACCTCTTCTTTGCTACAATGGAGGTCGCTGCCGCCCAAACAATCACATCCCCAGATGATATAAGGACCAAAAGTTCCCAGTTGCGCTACTTTGTGCAGACCCTTAACTTTTTGCCTTGTGAGCCGGTTTGCACGATACCTCTTGATTGCAGCACTGATGGTTTCCATCGGTGCGCAATGGGCTGTGCTGCAATCAGCGGCCTGGGTGGGCATGGCCGTTAGCTACTCCCTCCATGAAGGATCAGTGACAGAGGGACTCAGCAAAACCTTCGACGGCCAGCATCCCTGTGCTCTCTGCCATGTCGTAACGAAGGGCAAGGGATCTGAGAAGAAAGACCCGGCACAGGGCGTCATCAAAATGAAGATGGTGCTGTTTTGCCATGCCCAGGTGGTTTTTGAAGCCGCACCCGTTGGCCCGCAGTTCAATCGTGCTGAGGATGAGGCAGGCTTGCGCCGCCAGTTTGCCCCACCGCTGCCCCCGCCCAGAAACGCGGCAGCCATCGTTTAAGGCACCCGGTTTGCGCTCTTATTTGAGCGCGGAAGAAGTCATTTGAGACTGCTCCGCTCGCCATCCCGCAGGGCTGCACAGCGCAGTTCCACGCCTCCGTCTTCGGGGTGCTTCGCGCCCCTACCCGCCCCATTTCGTTTCATTTTTATCTTTTCAGACCCTCCATATGATCACTCGTTACGCTTCCCCCTTCGCTCTCATCGCAGGCCTTGTTGCCATCTCCTTCGCCTCTTCCCAGAATGCCCTGGCCTGCGCTTCCTGCGGTTGCTCACTCGCTTCTGACTGGGAGGTGCAGGGCTACTCCATCGAGCCCGGCCTGAAGCTGGACATCAACTTCAACTACCTGGACCAGACCCAGTATCGCCACGGCACCCGCCACATTTCTCCCAACGATGTGCCCGAGGAAACGGAACTGGAAAAATCCACCCGCACCAATACGACCACCCTCAACCTGGATTACATCTTCAATTCCGACTGGGCCTTCTCGCTCCAGGTGCCCTGGATCTCCCGGGATCACGGCACCTATGGCGAGGAGCACGATGAACTCGACACTTCGTCGACCAATAGCATTGGCGACATCAAGCTGATGGGGCGCTTTCAGGGCTTCAACGCGAGCCACAACTTTGGCATCGAGATGGGCATCAAGCTGCCCACCGGCTCTTATGAGAAGAGCTTCCGCAGCGGCGAAGGCCTTGATCGTGGCCTTCAACCTGGCACCGGCACCACGGACTTCATAGCGGGCCTGTACTACTTCGATTCGTTCTCGGAAAACTGGGGTTACTTTGCCCAGGCGAACGTGCAGACGCCTTTCAATTCCCGCGACGGCTACCGTCCCGGTACGGCTGAAAACCTCAATGTCGGCGTCCGCTACACCGGCTTCCACAGCATTATCCCCCAGCTCCAGCTCAACGGCCGTATAGCCAGCCGGGACGAAGGTGAAAACGCAGACGTGCTGAACTCCGGGGGCTCCATGATCTACGTGAGCCCCGGCCTGACGTACGAAGCCACCAAGCAGCTCTCCACTTATGTCTTCGTGCAGATCCCGCTGTATCAGAACCTGAACGGTTACCAGCTTGCTCCCACATGGGCGCTCACGGTCGGCGTCCGCTACAGCTTCTAGAGCAGCGATCTTCTAATAGTCGGACCTCCCATCCGTTGACTTCCATACTACGGTGCTTGTCATCAGCTACGGCAATATCTTATTGCCGAAACATCGAATGCCGCTCACGGTACGTAATTGTCAATCACACCACTATGAAAGCACTGCTTTTTACCCTGTCCCTTACTCTCGCCCTCACGGGTCTCGTTCAAGCTGGTCCGCCCGTGAATGAAAAGTGCCCTGTGTGCGGCAAGCCCGCACGTCTCATCTATCATTCGAACACCGCCGCCGGCGACCGCGTGATCCTCGCCACACCCGAGTGCAAGGACAAGTTCGACAAGAACCAAAGCGCTTACAAAGTTACCAAGAAGTAAGTCAGTTTCCTCAACCCCATGCCGGTTGTTCCCTCAGGGCCCTCCAGCATGGGGTTTTTCATGTTCAGGTGGCGCTTCCTTCGATTGCAATAATGGTTGTGCAGGAGCGTTGACTCCGCATCCGTTATTCTCTCATTCACTTCATGCCATCCCCTTCGCGTACCTTCATCGCCCTCGCCTGGATTGTCCTGGGCCTCGCCGCCTGCAGCAAAAGCGGGCCGGTGGTATGGCCGGAGCTTTCCGCCTTGGACTCGATCGCCGAGCAAGCGGAAGGCCTTACCGAGAATCATGACTTCAACGGCATGCGCGCGCTGGTGCCGGAGTTGCAACCCGCCGCCGCCAAACTCGCCGCCAGTCCCATCCCTGCCAATGCCACAAATCCCGGCGCCACGGCAGAGTTGCAGAGCGATCTCAAAGATCTTACCGGCAGGCTGGCAGATGCCTCGAAGCTCTCCGATGATGAGCTGCAAACGTTGTTCGCGGGCATCCATCCCATTGTCGAGCAATTGATGGCCAAATCCGGCTTGCCCCACGTGCACGAGGCCTCCCATAAATGAGCAACAGCGCCGTCCACCTTCAGGATGTGCAAGCCACGCTAGGCTCCGGCGTGTGCCTTTCGCTTCGCGAATTCAAGGTCGATCAAGGGCAAGCCGTCGCCATCACCGGTCCCAGCGGCTGCGGCAAGAGTACGCTGCTCAATCTCATCTCCGGCCTGCGCAAGCCGGACGCTGGCAAAATATCTGTGCTGGGCACCGATGTCGCCGCGCTGAAGCCCGTGGAAACGGATCGCTTCCGCGGCGCGAACCTGGGCTTCATTCATCAAAGCTTCCATTTGCTGGAAGCTTTTAGCGCCACGGAAAACGTGCTGCTAGGGCTGCGCTTCGGCGGTGCTGTATCATCCAAGCTGTGGAAGGACAAGGCGCAAGAGCTTCTCACCCGCGTCGGCCTTGGCCATCGGCTGAATGCGCGGCCCACCTCCATGTCAGTGGGTGAGCGCCAACGCGTCGCGATCGCCCGCGCCCTTGCCAATGATCCCAAGCTGCTGCTAGCGGATGAACCCACCG
>JAQGPI010000434.1 GCA_028293175.1 Verrucomicrobiaceae bacterium
GTGGACGACTGCCACGCTGAAGAACGTGCCAGCACCTCTGTGGGTGGTGGAGGAAAAGGTGGAGCAGGTGAACGAAACCAATCCGATGCGCGATACGGATGTGACGCTGGTGCGCTCGGTGGACAGCGTGGCCTGGGCTTCGCCTTTGTACTCAGGCGTGCAGCGCGTGCGGCTGGCCGATGGCAAGTTCAAGATCATCCAGCTCATCGGCATTGATTCCAGCACGCTCGCTGGCGCGCCAGTGAAGATGCTGGCGGGCAATCTGGACGATGTGCGCCTGCCGCATTCCGTGGTGATCGATGTGCTGGCCACGACTCGGCTGGCTAAGGACCCGAAGCATCCCCTGACCATCGGCGACATGTTTGAAATAAACGACCAGGAGGCCCGCGTGGTGGGCGTGTGTGAAGCGATGAAGTCCTTCACCGGCGGCCCGTACGTATGGACCACCTACACCCGCGCACTGCAATACACGCCGCCGCAGCGCAAGATGCTGAGCGCCGTGATCGCCGCCCCTAAGCCGGGCATCACCAATGCCCAGGCGGTGGCGGATATTCAAAAGTCCACCGGCCTGCGGGCCTACGTGAACGGTCCCTTTGGCGCAGACGGTGATTTCAACAAGGCCACCATCATGTGGTATGTACGGAACACCGGCATCCCCATCTCCTTCGGCATTACGGTGGTGGTCGGCTTCATCGTGGGAGTGGCGATTTCCTGCCAGACGTTCTATTCCTTCGTGCTCGATCACATGAAGCATCTAGGGGCGCTCAAGGCCATGGGGGCGAGCACGTTCACGCTGTGCAAGATGCTGCTGGTGCAGGCCTTCACAGTCGGCTTCATCGGCTACGGCATCGGATTGCTCGGCACCGCAGGCTTTGCATTTGGGGCGTTGAAGCGTGCGGAGCCGCCGTTCTACATGCCGGATATCGTGCCGCCTGCGGTGCTGGGCGTGATCTTCTTCATCTGCACCCTGGCCTCGCTCATGGGCATCTGGCGGGTCAGCCGCCTGGAGCCTGCGATGGTGTTTAGGGGGTAAAGCCAAGGGAAAAGGGTGGAGGGACAAGGGAAAAGTAAAATGCACATGAGATGATCACGGTTTAACCCTTCGTCCTTCATCAGTCCCTTTCCCCGCTTCTTTCACTTACCCCTTTTCCCTTCTGCGAATGTCCGCCACCGCCATCAACCTCCAGCACGTGACCAAGTCCTTCGGCGACGGGGGCTCGAAGCTGACGGTGTTGAAGGACATCTCGCTGGAAGCCAGGGATGGCGAGATACTCATGCTGGTGGGGCCGTCCGGCTGCGGCAAGACCACGCTCATCAGCATCATGGCTGGCACCCTGCTGGCGGATACGGGCGAGATTGATGTGTTTGGCTCACGCCTGAACAAGATGTCGAAGGCGGCGGTGACCCGCTTCCGGGCCCAAAACATCGGCTTCATCTTCCAGCAATTCCATCTGATCCCAACGCTCAACATCGTACAGAACGCCAGCGTGCCGCTGCTCATTCAAGGCAAGTCCACGCGGTTCGCCGAAGCCAAGGCGCGCGAGGCTTTGACAAAAGTGGGGCTGGGTGACCGGCTGAATCACCGGCCCTCGGAGCTTTCTGGCGGCCAGCAGCAGCGCGTGGCCATCGCCCGTGCGCTGGTGCATGAGCCGCGCCTGATCATCTGCGATGAACCCACGGCAGCGCTGGATGCGAAGAACGGCCAGCTCGTGATGGAACTGTTCGAAAACGTCGCCCGCGTGCCGGGGCGGTGCGTGGTGATCGTGACGCATGACAACCGCATCTTTCAGCACGCGGACCGCATCGCGTCGATGGATGACGGCCGCATCATCGAGGTCCACAACGTCGACAAGTCGAAGCCGCCGGTGATTGATACACATTAAGGAATGACGAAACCAGAATGACGAATGACGAATCAATTCTTAATCGGAGCCATTCGTCATACACCGTCTTCACAGACCCTTTTTAACATGCGATTTTTTAACATCCTCATTCGCTATGCGACCTTCCTCGCAGCCATCGGCGGCATCTTTTTGATGATGCAGGTCCTGCAGGTGATTCACGCCAGCGAGAGCCCTACCATTCCGCCGCCGCCAGTGACGCCGCCAGAGAAGCCGTTCGCCAGCAACATCGCGGGCACGGGCATTCTCGAAGCATTAAGCGAGAACGTCTCCATCGGCGTGCCGCAGTCCGGGCTGGTGACAGAGGTGGCGGTAAAGGTTTCCGACAAGGTCAAAAAGGGCGATCCCTTGATGAAGATCGATGATCGCGAATTGCAGGCGCAGTTGATCAATCAGCGTGCCGCCGTGGAGGTTTCCAGGGCCACTCTGGAACTGAAGAAGGCCAATCTGGCGAAGGTGCAGGACATGCTGGACCGCATGAACGCGGTGCCTGACAAGCGCGCCATCAGCATGGATGACCTGCACAACCGCACCAATGATGTGCTGGTGGCCAAGGCTGATCGTGCGGCTGCCGAGGCGCAGTTGAAATCCTCCGAAGCAGCGGTGGCCAGTTCTGAGACCTTGTTACAACGTCTCATCATTCTAGCGCCACGCGATGGCACAATCATCCAGGTCAATGTGCGTGCGGGCGAGTATGCTTCCACGCAGCCGCACGCCGCGCCTATTCTTCTCGGCGATCTGGGGCAGTTGCAGGTACGCACGGACATTGATGAGCAAAGCGCCTCACGCATCCGCATGGGCCAGCCGGCAAAGGCCTTTGTGAAAGGCGATACGACGCATGCCCTGCCGCTAAAATTTGTCCGCATCGAGCCCTACGTGATCCCCAAGGTGAGCCTGACCGGCAGCAGTACCGAGCGTGTGGATACTCGCGTGCTGCAAGTAATCTACAGCCTGCAACTGCCCCCCGATCGGCCATTGTATGTAGGGCAGCAGATGGACGTGTTCATTGATGCGGGCGGGAAGTAGGGGGAAGGCGTCTCTGCGCATTGCTTACTCAGCAGTTCCTCGGTACTCGAACCACAGCGTGGTTCTCCGTGAATAGCCTGGGGTCGAACGACCCCGGGTATTTTTGGGTGAGGAATCAACCACGGAGTGGTTGGCCAATACGCAATACGCTTCATTAGCATCTCAAGGTAAATACTCCGCCTTCCACTCCAGGTGCGCCGCTTCCACCAACGCTTTCAATTCGTCCCCGAACGGATGCATCTTGTGATGTTCTTCCTGGTTTTTGATGTACCCGATTAACGCAGGCCGGTCATCGGCGGCCACGGTGAATGCCGCGTAGCCTTCCTGCCAGTGCTCAAAAAACGGCAATACTTTCCCACCCTTGATCCACGCGGAAGATGCCGTTTTGATTTCCTTAATGAGGTCAGCCAAAGCAACCGTCGGATGCAATGAAGTCAGGATGTGAACGTGGTCTTCGACACCGCCAATACGGTACAGATGACAATGGCGCTCTTTCACCACGCCCCACATAAAGCGGAAGAGCTCGTCGCGACGGGCCTTGTCGAGGGCACGCACACGGTGCTTGGTGGCAAACACGATATGGTAGGTGATATCGGTGTAGGTGGTCATGCGAATACGCATAGCTTGACGTGCATCGGCCAACCCTTCCAGGGTTAATTCGGTAACAAACATGACCCGGGGTCATTCGACCCCGGGCTATTCATGGAGAACCACTCTGTGGTTCGGTCAGCGGGCTGGGTGCCAGGGACATCGAGCATCGCGAGCTGGGCTATCATGGGGAACCGCTCTGCGGTTCA
>JAQGPI010000444.1 GCA_028293175.1 Verrucomicrobiaceae bacterium
GATCATCGACCGACAGCGCGAGCCGCAGGTCTGGCTCCACCAGTAAATGGTAATTAGGCGGGGCGAGGTAGGCCGTGCCAGGGCGTACTAGCTCCTTGTCCTCCGCTTCCTTGACGGCGATCTGGCAGCGGGTAGCCAGCAGGGAGGCAAGAATACTCTCGCCATGGGGTGGCAAGTGCACCACGATAATGATCACGAGGGGATAATCGGCTGGCAGCGATGGGAGGATGCACAGAAGCGCTTCCACAGCACCAGCGGAAGCGCCAATGACGAGGGCCTGAAGATCCCTGTTAGGCGGCTCGCGGGTCATCCTTTTTTCTGGTAGATACGTTCATTGCGCGCAAACTCGGTGAAATCAGATGCATGGGCCGAGAAGTGCAGGCTCTCCTTTGAACCAAGACCGAGAAAGCCTTTTCGCACCAGTGAATCCTTGAACAAACCAATGGCACGGTCCTGAAGATCACGGTTGAAATAGATCATCACATTGCGGCAGCAGACTAGGTGCACCTCCGCAAAAACGGCGTCGGACACCAGACTATGATCAGAAAACACAGCCTGCTTTCGCAATGCTTTGTCGAATACAACCCCGCCATAGGCTGCTGTGTAGTAATCCGAAAGCGATGACTTTCCGCCAGCGGCGTGATGATTGGCCGTGAACAGAGGGATGCGGTCCAGGTCGTAGACGCCGGCCTGGGCCTTTCTCAATGCTTCGGTGTTAATGTCGGTAGCGTAGAATATCGTGCGCTCTTCCAGCCCTTCCTCACGGAACAGGATCGCCAGCGAATACAGCTCTTCTCCGGCGCTGCATCCCGCTATCCAGACCTTGAGCGAAGGGTAGGTGCGTAGATGAGGCACCACTTGCTCGCGCAATGCCTGGAAAAAAGAAGGATCGCGGAACATCTCACTGACTTGAACAGTGAGGAAACCCAGCAGCTGAGGCAACATTTCAGCATCGTGCAGCACACGTTCCTGAAGGGCCGAGAAACTCGCACAATTGAAGCGCTCGCGCGCCTGCAGAAGGCGCCGCTTCAGAGATGCCTCCGAGTACCCGCGAAAGTCATAGTGGTACTTTTGGAAGATGGCTTCCATCAGCAGTCGCATTTCGATGCTCTCGGTCTCGGCGGAAGGAGTTTTCATCGTGGCATCCAGACGCGCACGAGTGAGAGCAGCTTCTCCACATCGAGAGGTTTCGCCAAGTAGTCGTTGGCACCTGCGGCCAGGCATTCCGCCTGGTCGTTTGGCATCGCTTTGGCAGTGAGCGCGATGATCGGCAGTTTCTTCCATAGGGGCTGCTCGCGGATGGCTCGCATTGCCGTGAGGCCATCCATCTCGGGCATCATGATGTCCATCAGGACGAGATCAATGGGCGCGGCCTTGCCTTCGCGCACTCGCTCCAGGACGGCTAGCGCCTCGCGACCGTTGCGTGCGATTTCCAAAGTGAGACCCAGCGGTTCCATGAGGCTTGAAAGGGCAAAAATATTGCGCACGTCGTCCTCTGCCAGCAACACCCGCCGGCCTGCCAGCGCCGTCTCACGGCTGCGCGCTTTTTCGATCATCTTTTGCTGCTCAGGGGGCAGTTCTGACACGACCTGATGGAGAAAAAGCGCCACCTCGTCCAGCAGCCGTTCCGGTGATTTGGCCCCCTTGATGATGATGGATTTCGAGTAGCGCCGCAGCCGCTGCTCCTCGCTCGCGCTCAATTCTCGCCCTGTGTAAACGATTACCGGAGGGAAGGGATAGGCCTCATCGGAGCTGATCTTTTCCAGAAGGGAGAAGCCAGTGGCGTCAGGCAGGCTGAGATCGAGCACGATGCAATCAAAAGTGCCTGCTTGGAGGTGTGCCAAGCAACCAGCGGCATCGCGAGCGCCAACGGCCTCGACTTCCCGTGAGGAAAGGAGCGAGCAGAGGGCGCTGAGCTGGACGGGATCATCCTCCACAATGAGCACCCGATGCAGGCGGCGCGTGAGCCGGGTCTCCAGCGCATGGAAGGCGTCCGCGAGGTCCTCGCGCCGGACTGGCTTGAGCATGTAGCCCACCGCACCCATGGCCATGGCTTTTTCAGTATAATCACTGCCCGAGACAACATGCACAGGAATGTGCCGGGTACGCGCATCATGCTTCAGCCGGTCCAGAACAAAGAGACCTGAGCCATCTGGCAGCCCCACGTCTAGAACCACCGCGCTAGGCAGGTGTTCGCGCGCCAGCGCAAGCGCCTCATGAGTGCTGGAGGTGACCACGCACTGAAAATTCTGCTCGTGCGCCAGATTCACCAGAATCTCAGCGAAATGAGGGTCATCCTCGATGACGAGAATTAAGCGCCCCGTGGCGCTGAGATGTTCACGGTCATCGGGGACAAGCCATGAATTTGCGGCATTGGGCTTGGCTCCGGGCGTTAGCTCCGACTCATACCTGGGTACAGGTGACGGCTTCGTTTCAGGCTCGGCCTCTACGGGCGGGACAGTCGCTGGAACCATTTCGGGCAGCACTACCGTGAAGATGCTCCCGCGTCCGACCTCACTAGCGAGGTGTATTTCTCCTCCCAGTAGTCGGACCAATTCGCGCGAGATGGAAAGGCCGAGGCCGGTGCCACCATACTTGCGGTTCGCTGCGCCATCCGCCTGGCAGAAGGGATCAAAAATAAGCTGCTGCTGCCCGGGCTCGATTCCGATGCCCGTGTCGCGCACGGCAAACGCCACCCGACCAGAGCCAGCAGCGGAAACTTCCAGAGCGACTTCACCTCTCTCAGTGAACTTGAGCGCGTTGGACAAAAGGTTGCGCAGTACCTGCTCCAACCGCTGCGGATCGGTCTCGATCTGCTGTGGTGCTCCGGTAGCGGCGCGCAGATGCAGCACCAGCCCACGGTTGGTGGCGACCGGTTCAAACTGGCTGCGCAAGCCCTCAAGTAGATCGGCTACAATGACACTTTGGGGCTTTAGGTCCATACGACCGGCTTCGATTTTTGCCAGATCGAGCACGTCGTTGATCAGCGCCAGCAGGTCGTTGCCGGAGCTTTGGATCGTGCGCGCATACTTGATCTGCTCTTCTGTGAGGTTCCCGTTGCGATTTTCGGCCAGAAGCTGGGCAAGGATGAGTGACGAATTGAGGGGCGTCCGCAGCTCGTGCGACATATTGGCAAGGAAATCGGACTTGTAGCGGCTGGCCTGCTCGACAATGCGGGCCTGTGTCTCCAGCCCCAGCTTGGCCTGGGCAAGGTCGTCTTTCTGCGCCTCCAGGATCTGCGTCTGTTCCTCAAGCTGAACGTTCGTTTGCTCCAGCTCCGCCTGCTGCTGCTCAAGCTGCGCGTGTGTCCGCTGCAGTGCCTGGCTTTGCTCCTGCAGCTCTTCATTGGAGACGCGCAGCTCTTCGCTTTGCGCCTGCATTTCTTCGGCCTGCCGCTGAGTTTCTTCCAGCAGTTCCTCAATGCGTGCCCGTGAGTTGGCGGAACGCACCGCCACTCCGATCGATTTGGCGCTGATCCTCAGCAATTCCGCGCAGGGTGCCCCCACAGGGTTGAAGAAGCCCAGTTCCACCACCGCATTCACCATACCATCAACCTCTGCTGGGGCGATGAGGAGCTGGCGCGCGCTTTCTTTGCCTAGCGCGGAGCTAATGGTCATGTATCCCTTAGGCACCTCGTTCACCAGGAAGGGACGCATATCCTTTACCGCCTGCCCAAGCAGCCCCTCGCCGGGAGCAAACTGCTGCGGCACGTTTTCAGGGGGCAAGGCATAAGTGGATGAAACGCGGAAGCTGCCGGTGTCTTCAATGTAAAGCGCCCCGGCCTGTGCATCCAGATACTCGCACAGGAAGCGCAGCGCCTTGTCGCCCAGAACTGTGATGCGCTGATCGCCGATCAGTTGTTCGTTCAGGCGTGACAGCCCGGTCTGCAGCCACTCTTGTTGATGGCGGGTGAGCACCGCACGCCGAATCAGCCAGGCGACGGCACTGGCAAGCAGGATGCCCAGCACCCCGGAAATGACGGCGCTTTGCACTGCGGCCTGAAAGGCGACCGCCGTCTCCCCGAAGCGTTCCTTGAGCAGCTTGCGCTCATCCTCCTGCATCCGGGTGACCAGCCCCCGGATGGCATCCATCGCAGCCTTGCCACGATCAGTCGCCAAGCGCGCCCGGGCGGCCTCGAAACCGTTGGTCCGGCGGATGATGATAATTTCTGCCAGCTCTTTCAGCTTCGCGTCGATGTGGTTTTTGAGCACAGGCAGCCGCGCCTGCTGCACAGGGTTGTCAACGATCAGCCTTTCAATATCGGCCAGCCTTCCATCAACGCGGGCAATGGCCGAGTTGTAAGGCTCGAGGTATTTCTCATCGCCTGTGACGATGAAACCCCTCTGCCCCGTTTCAGCATCCTTCATGATCGAAAGAGTGTCCTCAACCGTCGCAATGACCTCGTCCGTATGAGAGACCTTGTTGGTGGTGTCCTGGAGGGTGCGAACATTGAGAAAAGAAATCCCCGCCCCGGCCACGAAAAAAGCCATGACTACAGCAAGGCCGGCGAGCAGCGGAAAACGAGAGGGAGCGTTTCGGGTGGAGGGAGTTACTGGCTGCACGGTCATGGGTTATCGGCGTTCATCCCCTGGCTGCGCTTGTTTTTCAGCCGCGCCGGGCGCTCCTCTCTACGCAGGACAGCCTTCAAAGGAAGCGAGTGCGGTTTGCGCTCGACGCTCCCGTTGCGGCTTGCTTTGTTAAGCAGCTTATGCGCCCCATCGACATCCCAATGGACCGGCCCCTGAAACTAACCGATCTCACCTGGACCCACGTAGCGGCCTTGGACAAGGACACGCCAGTTATTATTCCGGTGGCGGCGCTGGAGCAGCACGGGCACCACATGCCGTTGTTCACCGATAGCATGCTGACCAATGAGATCATTACCCGGGTGGAGACGAGCCTTTGCGCACGGGTTTTGATCGCTCCCACGATGTGGCTGGGCAATTCGCACCACCATATGGATTTTCCAGGCACGTTGAGCGCCGAACCCCGCCTCTACATCGATCTGCTCAACAACCTGTTGGAGAACTTCATTACTCACGGATTCAAGCGCCTTATCCTCTTCAACGGCCACGGCGGCAACGATGTGCCGGGAAAGCAGGCGGTGTTTGAGACCCGCCAGAAGCATCGCGACCGCAAGGATTTGCTGCTGCTCTTTTCCACCTATTGGAACTTGGAGCCCGAGCCCTGGAAAGGAGATGTCACGATCCAGCAACGAGTGATGGGTCATGCCTGTGAATGGGAGACAAGCATGATGCTACGCATCGCGCCGCATCTGGTAGGCGACTTGAGCCAAACGACGGACGTGCCGTTCGGCAATCCCTTCGAGCCCGCTTCACGCGGGTGGATCATGCAGGACCGCAGCGAGCCCGGCCATGTAGGCGATCCACGCAGCGCCACGACCGAGAAAGGCGAGGTGCTGTTTCAAAGTTTCACCCTCGCGGCGGTGAAGCTCATTGAGCGGGTGATCGCCTGGGATGGTGTGTCGTGGGAGGGATAGGAGTCAGTTACCGAACTGAAACGAGTAGAGGTCCGCGTCCTTCAATTCGATCGGCGTCCGCACCGGTGTGGCCGCCAGGGCGCTGACATCCGGTTTTGATTTCCATGTTACGGTGCGGCGCAGTGTATCACCGTATATCTCACCACAGTTGGTGGCGCTGAACCCTTGCAAAGCCTCGCTGGAGGCTCCTGCAATTCAACGCTCACACTGCGGCAGCGGAAGTCGAAAGTTCAACGACAGGCGTTTGCCGGTGAAGGTGAAAGGCTTGGTCGCCAGCTCGCCTTACCACAAAAGCTTGCCGATCAGATAGTCATCCACCAACAACTCCCGGCGTGAGCCGAGGGCAATATCTGCCGCCCAACAGGGAGCGGCGGCAAGACACAAACAAGACCGAGGAAGGGCGGCAGTCATGGCGTGGAAACCAACGCCAGGCGAACTGCCTTCCCTTCACCTCAGGCGGCAAAGCCCATCTTCTTCCACCACGCTTCCAATTCGTCTGCACCAAAATCCGCCAGCACGTGCTCGCCATCCACTTCCATGCTTGGGGCCTTAGTCTGGCCGGTGAGCTCCTTCATTTCCTGGCGTGCGGCTGCATCGCCATTCACATCCAGGGTCTGGTAGGCAATGCCCTGCGCGTCGAGCCATTCGATGGCTTCGTCGCACCATGGGCAGCCGGGTTTGATGAAAAGGCGAATGGTATGCTGGCTCATAATAGATGGGATGGTTGGCTACTGAATGAATCACGCTAGCCTCGGCAGATGGATGTGCCCGCTACGTATTCTAGAAAATATATCATACGACACTAGGGAAAGACGGCTTTAGCGGGCGGAAATAACGAATTTATAACGAATTTAAAGGCCTTCTTTGATGGGATGTTCATTTTCCCAATATTCTTCCAACTGGTGCCTGCGCGTGTAATTTCCCACCCAATGCAGGGAGCGCAGTGTGCCAATGATGATACCCAAATTTACTCCCCACATGATACCAATAAACACCTTCTCATGGGGTAGCAGCCAGTGACCGAGGAATGGGATGCCAATGAAGGCAGGGATGCACCAGCCTATCTTCTGGTAGGCCTCATTGAGAAGCTCCTCACGGACGTCATGCGTCTTGGCTTGATGTCGGGCCCTGCCTTCTGCGATGGTTTTCCAATCAATTTCTGGTAGAACATCCATGTGCAGAAAGCCTAACAAGGCCTCTGTAAACTGTCAATGCTTCAGCGGCTTGGGCGGTAGCTGGTTCCGGAGGCCGGGTATTCCCGACTGAATCTCTTCGCCAAGCGTCTTGGTCTTGCGGCCGTGTCCCATATCGAACAAGTTCGCCGTCTCCTGCAAGAGTGTGGGCACCACGAAGGACTTCGCCAGCCGCCGCCGTGCGACGTCGCCCCGCACATCGCCTTGCAGCAGCTCGCCCACCGTGTCCGCCCCACGCAGAAGCGGCACCTCCTTGAGCAGTCCCAGGGTCGCAGCCCATTGGGAGCTGAGAAGACCTTCCGCCGCCGGGGTCTTGCGATGTGCCACTCCCTGCGTGTTCATATGGTCCATCACGCGCCGCATGGTCGCTCCGAACTGCATCGCCTCAATGATGGGGGCGTGCGCCAGAAGGTGCGGAACATTGGCCCCAAAGACTTTGAAGGTGCCAGCCTTGACATCATTGGCCCGGCGCTTCTCACCCTCCGTGTAGTACCCGCCTACGGAGTTGGGGGAGAAGAAGCCGAGCAACATCATGCCTGCGCCCACGCTGCCTTTCGTGAAGTGCCGCATGATGGCATCCGCCTCCGCAGGCTCAAGCGTGTGAAGCCCCCGCCGCATAGCCATGGTCAATTCCACCGCCGAGCGCGGCAAGCCATAGACATAATTAGCCGTCTCCGCCACGTAGTTGGTGCCGATCTTGACGATGGGGAAGATGGACCTGCCCACCTTTGCTGCCCAGTAGGACAGGTTCGGATTGGTCTTCGTGCCTTCCAGCCGACCAAAGAGACTATTGAGGCCTTCACTCACCGAGCTTGGCTGCATGAAAATCGCCCGGTTGGCGTCCGCATAGGCATCCTTGGCCACACGCATCTGCACAATAGGCTGGGTGCCGTCCTCTCCGCGCTCAATGGCGCGTTGCATGCGCTTCTGGTAGCTGCGGGAGAACTCTGCCTGTTTGACCGGATTCTTTAAAGCCCCATGCAGGTGGCCAAAATAGTCCAGTACCGACTTATCGAGGTCATGACCCAAAACCTTGCCGTAGTTCAAATCCAGGTCACTCTTGCCGGTCTTCACCACTTGGCCAAACTGCTTGACGCCCTTTACAAAGCCCTCAGTCAGCGCCTTGGCTTCTGCTTTCAAATTAAGGCCAGTGTTGCGCTCGGCGCGCGCCGCCACGCCCGGCAGAACCTTCGCCAAGCCGCTGTTAACGACTTCTTCCAGTGGGGTGGAAGCAAGACGGTACAAGGCCGCCGTGCTGAGCTTCGCCAGCGTGGACACGCCGGAAAGCAGGAAGCCGCGCTGCCACTTCACTAGCGTATCACCGATGATGCGCTGGGTGGACCGCTCGCTAAGCTGCTTCTTCATCACCGCCTGCCTGTACTCCAGCTTCGCTTGGTTATACCGGGCCTGTAGGCGGTCGGCCTCCTCATCGTACTTGATCTCGCGTGGCTTGCGCTTGCTGAAATCATTCGTAGCCAGCCGCTGGCGAAGATTGCGCTCATTGGTGGCCAGCCGCCGCTTCAATGCACGCAAGGCAATTTTCTCCGCCTCAAGCTTGGCGGCCGGGTCCAGGTCCTTTAGAGTCTCGTACTGGTCGCGAGCTTCATCGCGAGCTTTGCGCAGTTCGTTGAGCCGGGCGTTTTCCGGCAAGGGCTCACCTTTGGCACGGGGCGCAAAATCCTTCTCCTTGATACGCCGGTTGAGTTCATCGAGCGAACGCTGCGCACCGTTCATGGCGGCCTTCAGCCGCTGCTCCGAAGTCATCACGCTCGGGCCTTCAATGGCCTCCAGTTGCGCACGCAGGGCATCGCGGCGGGCTTTGAGCTGGTTCGCGGCTTCGTCGTAGGCAATGCCGGGCCGCTTCAGCGTCTTCTCGCCGGTCGCCAGTTGCTTCTCCAGATCAGCGATCTGATTACGCAGGCGGCTCTTCACGCCATCCAGGGCGCTGGCAAGCTGGCTTTCCTTGCTGGTGGTCTCGATCCCCATCTTACGCATGGTGTCTTTCACCGCTGTGGCGAGTGCGCGCACCTTGTCGCTGGGCTTGCCACGCTGGAAGCCTGTGCGCTTCGGGGCCTCGCCCGCCTGGGCATCTTCCAGAGCGCTAGTCAGCCGCGCCTGGCTCTTCATCTCCGCCAGTTGAATCTCAATGGCCTTACGGCTCGGCTGTGTCGATTTGCCGTAGTTGCTCAGCGTGTCCTGTATCTCACGCACGGTAATCCCGGGCTCCACTCGCGAGGCGTCTGCGTGAATCCGCAGCAGCAACTGCGGCAAGTCCGGCACCCCGGCAGTAATGTGCGAACGGGCCATGGCCAGGATCGTCTCCCGGTCCAGCTTGCCCTTGATCATGGCCTGGTTCAGCACGCGCTCTGGCGTGGCTGGCTGGCGGCCCTGCTGCACCTTCTCAGTGACGGTCGCATGAGTCTCCATCACATGCTGGCGCGAGGCCTGCCACAAGTCCTGCAAGTGCGGACGGATGCGATCGCCGAAATCCTTGATCATCTCGCGGGACCAGTCGGCAAACTTTACCGCACCGTTCGCCACGTGATAGGCACCAATGATCGCGCTGTCTGCCAGATCCGCCGCAAGCATCACGCCCAAGGGATCGGCATGCAACCGGCCCCTGCGGGCACTCTGCCGCGCTTTGGCTTGTTCAGCGGCATTAGAGAGAAGCGCGAGCACTCCCTGGCTGACGGGCGCTTCCGCCACATTACCCTCGGCGGCTTCCGCACGCTGGCGAATGCGCGCCATGGCCTCCTCACGTTGCGTGGCCAGGGTCTTAATGGTTTCCTTCACCACGGCGGCGGGCGCTTCCGTCTGCCATTGCTGCTCCTCTTGCTGAAGCTCCTCGTGCAAGGCGTTGGCACCTTCGACCGTGCGTTCTTCGGCAACCTTGCTTTCGTGGGCTTCCAGCGCTGCTCGTGCCGCGGTGATCTTGCTGTTGCGTGCCTGCACTTCCCCAATCTCCGCCGGTGTCAGCGCCTCGCCTTTCATGGCTTGCTCACGCGCAAGCATGGCAGGCAGATCATAGAAATCGGCGTCTCCGCCCCACATCTTACGGGCATTCAGCCCGCGCCCCATGTGGGTGCCTGCGGCTTTGCCAGCATTGTCGACGGCATCCAGCGCCGCGTTGTGCTGAGCGAGTGCCAGCCGGGCTGAGGCTTGCGCACCAGCATCCGCCGCCGGATCGTTCAGCGTCTCCACCGTGCGCCGGATCTGCTCTTGCACACCTATCTTATGCTGAAGCAGCATGGCGTTCTCCGTGTCTGAAAGGCTGCGCGGCTTGTCGTTGATCTGCTCCACCAGATTGGCGGCGGCATTCTCGTTGCGACTCAGCTCCTGGCTCGCCTCATCCCAGGCTGTGCCCCATTCGCGCCGCAACGGGGCCATGATCGGCTCAAGGCCGCGCGCTACACGCTCCGCATCCACCACGGCATTGCGAGTGGAAGTCTCGCCCTCATAAGGCGCTTGATCCCGGCCCGGCAAAGGCTCTGGAGCCATCGCGTTGCGCGTAGTCACAGGTTGTGCCACGGTGCCAGATGTTTCAGAAGTGCTGGCGGGGCTGGGTAATGCTGCTTCTGGCGGTGGTTGCACTGGAGTTGCTGGCGAACCGTCTGCTGGCTCCGTGGATGCGGCCTCCACCAAAGGATCCGTTTGACGCACCGGAACATCGCGGACCGAACCCGGGATCGGGTCCGTGGCCGGATTGGGTGGGGAAGAAACGGCATCATTGACCCCGGGCATTGCCTCAACGGGGTCACGCATGACGCCGTCAATCATCACTGGCTCGCGACTCAACGCTTCCAAGCCCTTGCCCACACCGAGATGAATCCCGCTCAAGACGCCGCCGAAAACCGCCGTCTCGCCTGCCGCTTGTAGAGTGTCTTTAAAGCCAGGGTCGGCAGCGTCACGCAAATGAGTGGCCGCACCCAGCGTGCCCATCTCTGCCATGCTCTTGCCTACTTGCGCCGCCTTGCCCAGCGCTCCTATGGCACCCACCGCCTGGGCTCCGCGCACGAAGGGCACTACAGCCGCAGCCTGCATGAGGGGATCACTCGCGCTGGCGAGATTGCCGCGCATGGACTCCGGCAAGAGCTCGGCACCCGGTGAATCAATTGCCGCCTGCATTTGCTGATCGGCTTGCTGGCGCATGGGGTTCTTGCTCAGTTCCGCAATGGTAGCCCAGGCGCGGGGACTCCGAGTCGTCACATACTTTACCAGTGCCTCACCCACGCCGGGATTGCCCAGCCCTGGAAGGTCCTGCAAATGCCCGCCCAGCCAGGCCTTCATGGCCGCTTCGTCATGCAACGGCACCAGTCCCTGATCCACCTCTGTTTGCAGCTTCAGCACCGCCCGGGCGTTGTCATCCGGCGGCATCACGGTTTGCTGCACCTTGCCGGCCATGCGGCGAATATTGGAATCCTCGGCCTGCCCGAAAGCTTGCCCCAGGGATTGCGGAACGAAGGTGCCAGCCTTGCGTTGTTCATCTGCAATCGAGCTGTCGCTGCCGCCCTCAAAGAGATAGTCTAGGCCCGATGCCGCTGCCACACTGGCATCCTTGGCCATGCTGACCACACCCTCGGGAATGTGTTTGAGCGCGCCCACTGCCCACTCGCCCCAGCCTTGTTCGGCGTGGCCGTGGATCTCCTTGGCGAAGTCGCCCCACGCCTGCTGCCGTTCCGGCGTCCATTCTCCAAGGCCGCCCAGGTGCTGGTGAGCGCTGGCCAGCATCTCCTCCGCGGCGTACTGTCTCTCCTCCGGTGGCTGCCCTTGAAACTCAGGTGTTTTTACGAGCTGAGAAACCTCCTCCGGAGTGAACGAAGGAGGTGCCTCGGTGGCGACCGCTGCGGGTGTGTCAGTCATCACTTTTTGCCCTTGGAAAACAGGCTCATTAGCTTGTCCATAGTCCCCGGCGCAGGAGCAGCCGGAGCGGCTTCGCCTACAACCTTGATGGGGTGCCAGCTGTCGGTCGCCTGATCATGCTGATATTTCTTCTCGGTCACATTGCCAGATGCATCAGTAACTTTCATTGAGGTGACGAGAGGTTTGGATTGAGCCGCTGCCGTAGGCTTCACAAACGGTGCCCACTGCGGCTTCTCAGCGCTGCCTTTGTTCTCCATCATGACGTGCTTGCCGCCGTCTTCCATGTAGCCAAAATTGGAGTTGGCGATAGCCGTCACGGCTCCGTTTGGCCCCTGATCACCCTTCACCATGTGCTTGCCCTGGAAGGTGACTTCACCCGCCGCTGGCTTCTTGATGGTGACAGGCTGCGCCCGCTTATCGCGGCCCGTCTCCCGCACCTTCTCCACGTCCATCCGGCCCTGCTGATCCAGCCCCTTCTCAAAGGCGATCTTACCGATGTCCTGCTGGAACTTCTGCTGCCCGGCCTGCTGCTGCTGCTGCATGCCGAACAAGGCCGCACGCCCGCGCCGGGTGGATGCCATCTGATCGGCAACCCCAGGGGGCAGCATGGGCAGGCCGTAATCCTGCACGGGCGCTTGATACAGTCCCCCCGGCACGGGCTGGAAGTCTTCGCCGGGTGCGCGGGACGATGGCGACGGCCTCGGCGGCGGCAGCATGGAGGGATGCAGCATGTCCATGGGCACCATCATCCTGCTAGGGTCCACGCCGCCATCGGCCAAGTTCTGGGCGATGCGGCGCGTGTCCAGGAGGTTATCAGCGGCACGGCGGCGAGGGGCCTGCTGTTGCATCTGGCCGGTTTGAAAGCGGATGTTGTCACGCACTGGCGCGGGATCACTGGGCATCAAGCCGTTGCCATTCGCCCAAGGGGAGCCAGCGGGGACCACATCCGGCACGTAACCATCGAACCGGTTGCCCTGGAAGCGCACCTGCCCCTTCTCATCGCTGATGTGAGGCACGCCCGGCACGTTGGTGTCCGGCTGCTGGGTCGCAAAGCCCGTGCCGTAACGATTGCTCAAGGCCATGTTATGGCCGCCCAGATCCGTGACGCCATCCGCTGCCAGCGCAGCATCGTGCTTCTGCCGCGCCTCTTGCGCCCAGCCTTCCGCAAGCAACCGCTGATCCAGCGTAGGCTCAGTGCCGTAAGCCAGGCGAGGCAAGGGCTGCATGGAAGGATGGAACCGATTCAGCGTGGCCGGATTGGGTGAAACGGTGAAGCCTCCGCCCGGCAGCGCTGTGACGATCTCCTCCGTCTTGTTCGGACGGCCCGAAGGCGAGTCGCCGACGATAGCACTGTGCCCTGGAGGCACGGGCCCGCCGTAGGCAAGCGCTGGCATCTCGTCACCGAACTCATCCTCCATCGATCCGCCCGTATTAGCTCCAGGGCCCTGGGGCACGAACGGTGCAGGCGGTGGCCGGAAGTCGCGCAACCGGTCAGCAGAATGCGCCTCATTGGTCAGCCGGTCAAAACGATTCTGCTTGTTAGCCTTCGTGTTCGGATCATTCAGGCCGCCAGGGGTATAGCTGCCGCTCGGCAGCTTGTTGATACCCAGGGGATCAGGGCCGCCAATGTGCTCACCGTGCGGCATGCCGCCAAAGCCGCCGCTGTGCCCGCCGCCGCCACCGCCGCCGCCGCC
>JAQGPI010000459.1 GCA_028293175.1 Verrucomicrobiaceae bacterium
GAGCAGCTCATCCACCAGCCGCTCGTAGGCAGGATGCGCGGGCTTGGATTTCGCCTCGGTTTTGCAGTCGGCGACAAATTGCGCAACGCGCTCCGGCGTCGGTGGCAGGCCGGTCAAATCCAGCGTCACGCGACGAATGAGTTCAGTCGGCGAGGCTTCAGGCGAAGGCTTCAGGCCCGTCTCGGCCAGCTTTGCCAGCACGAAGTTATCCACGGGATTGCGCGCGGCGGTTGGTGTGGCCTTCGGCGGGGCAGGCACTTTGGGTTCCACCACCTTCTGGAAGGCCCACCACTTGCGGTCTTCATCCGTGATCTGGCCCGGCTTGCGCAGGGTGCGGGCACCGGCCACTTCCGCCTGCGGCCAGGGAGCGCCCATGGTGATCCATTGCTTGAGCGTGGCGATGTCGTCCGCACTCATCTTGTCATCCGGCGGCATTTGCAGGTCCTTGTCCGCGTATTCCACCGCCTTGATGAGCAGTGATTTCTCCGCATCGCCCGGCACGATGGCGGGACCAGTTTCGCCGCCCTGGATGATATAGGGAAGGTTGTCCAGGCGCAGACCGCCTTTGTGCTTCTGCGATCCGTGGCATTCCTGGCATTGCTGGACCAGCAGCGGGCGCACCTTGTTTTCGAAGAACTTCAGCGCGTCCGGTGAAGGCGCAGCCGCCTGGGCAGCAAGGGTGCTCAGCAGGGTCAGGGCAGTGAAAAGTGGAGGAATGCCAGTCATGGTTCGACGCTAAGAGTGCAGATCCGTATACCTTTTGGACAAGATAATTCTTCCCAGGGAAAAGCCAAGCTGCGTTCCAGTACGCGTAGACGGGTGGAAATATCGTCTAAATCCTGCTCTTGCTCGGAATCTGTCCTCTTCGCGGCTGGCCTAAGAAATGAAAGATTAAGATTACGAGCAAGAGCAGGAAGGGTCAGCCCGGCAGAGGCCTCTTATCCAATTAAGTTGATATGGGTGAAATGAGCTTCCAGAAAAGGAACGAGTCTATCTGTCGCTGACCTTTTGTAGGTCGCAAGGGCGGCCCGCCCGCGCAGCACTTGGTAAGGGCTGTGGGATGGCTCGGGGCGTCTAGCCGTTCTGGAAATCGGGCGGGTCGCCCTCTCGACAGGCGGGTCGCCCGTCCTACAATAATCATGGTAACGACAATTGATATTACTCAGCCAACAGTAGCCGGGTAAAAACAAAGACCGGAAAACATCAGGACGCTCAGCGCCCCTCCGTCTTCCGGTCTTGAATCTTGTATCTTGAAGTCTTGCCGTCTGGGTTACACGACGAGCTTCAGCGCATCCTCCACGCTCGCATTGTCATGCACCATGGCCATGAGGGCCTGGGTGATGCCCTTGGGCGAGGGATGCTGGATGACGTTGCGGCCGTACACAATGCCCGCTGCGCCTTGGGCCAGCAGGCCCTGGGTGCGCTCCAGGATTTCACGGTCGCTCACGCGGCCGCCACCACGCACCAGCACGGGGATGCCGGAGGCAACTTCCACTACTTTGTGATACAAGTTCACATCGTCGGTGGGGTCGGCCTTGATGATGTCGGCCCCCAGCTCCACGGCCTGGCGAACCAGATACGTGATCGCGGTGAGGTCGCCGTTGACCATGTAGCCACCGGCCTTGGAATTTTCCTGGAACACGAGCGGCTCCACCATCATGGGCATACCATAGTAATCGGCCTGGGGCTTGAGTTTGAGGATGTTCTCCACGCACTGGGCATGCACCTCGGGCGCGCCAGGGATTTGGAAGAGGTTCACGCACACGCAGGCGGCATCATAGCGCACGGCTTGCAGCATGGTTTCCTCGATCATGAGGCTGAAGGAGGTCTCCGGCAGCTCCTTGCCGTAGATGTTGGCGACATCGGTGCGCAGCACGAGGCTGGGCTTCTGGCGGCCTGGGAGGGCCTGCAAATGACGCGCCTGACCGAGCGTGAGCTGGATGGCATCAGGGGCGGCATCGACGAGGACCTTAATCACTTCGCGCATGTCTTCAATGCCCTGCAAAAAGCCGGGCTGGTTGAAGAAGCCATGATCCACGGCCACATCGAAGCAGCGGTTGGACTTGGCATTGAAAAGACGGTTGAGACGGAATTGCTTCATAGAGAATGTGTTGAAAAGGGGCTGCTACTTGACGCCCATCAGGTGTTTCATGATGGCGAGCTCCAATGCCTCGTAATCGCGGGCATCGACGAACTGCTTCTCCAACTTCTTGTCCCAGGAGCGCACCTTGTCCACCAGATGCATGAAGATCTCGCGGCTGCCGGTGAGATGGGAGGTGACGCACTTGCCTTTTTGCGTACGCATGGCTTTGACATCGAGGCCGATGAACTCGCCCTTGCTGCCGTAACCGGCTTCCTCAAGCACGCGCACCTGGTTGAAGGCGACGCGGAGATTGGCCGCCCCGAAGTTTTTGTCCTGGTCGTACTTGAGGCCGTTTTGGTCGTTCAGATGCACGCTGCCCAGCTTGTCGTGAGCCAGAGCGAAGGCCATTTCATCCGCTGGATCAAGGCCTGCGAGCAGGGCGTGGGCAGTCTCAATAAGGCCCTTCACTCGTTTGGGATCTCTGGAAGCATAGGCGAGCGTGATGGCGTGGCCGATGGTGGGCACGAAGGCCATGTCGGTGGGCTCATTGGGCTTGGGCTCGATCCAGATTTCGATCTCCTTGTCGTGATCCAGCATGTCATTGATGGTCTGCTGGATGCGCTCATAGGCGACACGGGCGTTCTTGCTTTCGCGGATGTAGGTGCCTTCACGGGCAAGCCAGAGCACCACGGCCTTGCTGCCCACTTCGCGGGCGATGTCGATGGTACGCAGGGTGCGGTCCTTAGCATACTGGCGGCCCTTCGCACTGTTGGAAGTGTAGCCGCCATCGATGGTCTGCGGAGCGAACCACAGGCGCGGCGCGACGAACTCAGGAACGAGGCCCTGGTTGCCGAGCATCGTCTTCACCTTGGCCGCCTGCTTGGCGATCTGATCAGGCGTGAGGTCATCCACGCCGGGCACCACATCATCGTCATGGAACTGCACGCCATCGAAGCCCATGGGCTTATACAGCGCATACTTCTCTTCGTGGGGGAAGGCGGGGCGGACTTCAGGGCCGAATGGATCGGCACCTTCGCTGATGTTCCAGGGTCCAAAGGAGAAACGGTAGGTGGTGGGCTTGCTCATGAGATGCCTCTAAACACGATAAAACACAACGCCTCTACGACGCCAGCCTCAGACCCTGCTACTATTGTCTCAAAATTCGTACACAAAGACCGGTTCAACGCTATAAAAGTCCTCATGCGGCCTCAACGTGAAACCATCCACCTGCCCAGCGGTCACTCTTTCCGGGTGATCCGCTGGTCCAAAAACCTGCGCGAGGTGGAGGCGGTGCTGAGTCCCTATAAAGAGCAGACCGTCGTCGGTGAAGGCACGCACTGGCATTATCATTTGGAGATGGAGCTGACCCTTTTTACCAGTGGTGAAGGCACACGTTTTGTCGGCGACCATATTGGTTCCTTCGGCGCTGGGGACCTGGTGCTGCTGGGTGAAAAACTGCCTCATTACTGGCACACGCGCGGTGAATCATCAGGCCTCTCAGTGCAATGGCATTTCCCCGAGAGCCATCCGTTCTGGGCGTTTCCCGAAACGCTTGCACTTGCTGCATTATTCAAACGCGCGGGCCGTGGTGTGCGGTTCCGGGAGCGCACGGCGGCCACCATTGCGACGCTGATGCAGAACCTCACCAACACTGATGGTGCCGAGCGCCTCGGGCTTCTGCTCCGACTATTGGCGGTGATGGCGGGTGCGCCGGACCATGACTGCTCCTTCCTCTCCGTGCGCTCCTTTGCCCTGCCTACTGAATCGCATTATCAGCAGGCGATTCGCGAGGCCATGCGCCATCTTATTGCGAACTTCCGGGAACCTATTCGGCTGGAGGAAGTGTTGCAGCTCACCGACCTCAGCCGCCCGACTTTCGCGCGACAGTTCAAGCTGCATTCCGGCCATTCGTTCAGCGAGTTTCTCAGCCGGTTACGTTTGCAAGCCGCCTGCCGTGAATTGGCGGAAGGCGACCGCAGCGTTCTAGAAATCGCGCTGGGCTGCGGCTTCACGCAGATCTCGTTCTTCAACCGCCTGTTCCGCCGCGTGACCGGCTCCAATCCAACGGAATACAGAGTGATACACCGTGCGCTAAAGCGGTAACCCCGTCAGCGTGTTTCGTTACCACGAAGCTGTCGAGCCAATATCATGAGACCCCTATGGGGGAAACAGCCCATAGCCGAAGGCCTGGGATGGCACGAATGACAGGTTTCTACCTTTCCCTTTTTTATGAAACCTTTCACCTGTCCCTGCTCCAACATCCTCTTCTTCGAAAACACCCAGTGCCTCAAATGCGGCTCCAATGTGGGCTATGACGCGGCCTCTGATTCGATGAAAATCATCGAACCTGAAGGCAAGCTGAAACAGTGCGCCAACGGCACCCAACACGGCGTGTGCAACTGGCTCGTGCCTGCTGACAGCGCCAACCCGCTTTGCGACGCCTGCCAGCTAAACCGCACCATCCCTGACCTCTCAGTCCAAGGCAATGGCGAACGCTGGGCGCGAATGGAGGCCTCGAAGCGGCGCGTGGCTTATTCCATGCATCACCTGGGCCTGCCTATTATTCCGCGCACCCAGGATGCCGAGACCGGCTTGATCTTTGACTTCCTGCAACCGATGCCAGGGGCACCTGTGATCACCGGGCATGATTTTGGCATCATCACACTGAACATGGAAGAGGCGGATGATGCGATCCGCGAAAGCAACCGGCAGAAATTCCGCGAGCCGCACCGCTCACTGGTGGGTCATTTCCGCCACGAGCTGGCCCACTACTACTGGTGGGTGTGGTTCGAAAAAGGCACGATCGACATAGAGCTGCTAAACTCTTTCCGCGAAGTGTTCGGCGATGAACGGCAGGACTACGGCACGGCGCTGAACAACTACTACAATGGCGGCCCGCCGTCTGGCTGGCAGGGCACCCACATCAGCGAATACTCAACGGCCCATCCATGGGAGGATTGGGCGGAGACATGGGCCCACTACCTGCACATGACGGATGCACTGGAAACGGCGGACACCTTCGGTTTGTCGGCGGGCCGCCAGCATGTGCCGGTGACGCGCTTCCCGAAGGAATCGGTGTCACTGCCCGCGCCGTTCGCGAATGTCGATCCGGGTGCCTTCATGGATATACTGTATCACTGGGCGATGCTGACGCCGGCGATCAATGAGATGTCGCTGAGTCTGGGGCAGCGCGACCTTTACCCCTTCGTGCTGACGCCGCCGATCGTGCGCAAGCTGCACTTCATCCATTGCGCGATGGAGCGAGTGAGCGGCAAGATGACCGAGAAGAAGCCTGTGTTCAATCTGTGGTCCGTTCTGCGACGCAAAGCCGCGTAAACGGGCCATCGCTGACATTGAAGTAGATGCGCTTGCCATCCGCGCTGAAGGCCGGATGCGGATGGCTGACGCGCCAGGACTTCGCTCCTTGGGACTGGTCAAAGCTGTGAACGAGCGCCCACTTGCCGCCGCGCATGTCGCCCACCACGATGCCCCATTCCTTCGGCTTGCCGCCGCATTTGTCGGCCACGCCGTCGGTCACTTGCAGCTTGCCATCGGGGCTCACGGAAGGATGGCTGCCGGAAAGGTAGGGCAGTTCCTTGACCTTGGTGGCAGGTCCGCCATCTGAATCGTAGAGGACATTGCCCACCTCAATGATGTGCTTGGAATCAGGATGCCATGCGGGGTGACCCCAGCTATCACGCCTCCAGGTGAGGGCGTTCTTTTCGAATGAATAGCAGACCAGCCCCTGGCGATGGCTGGCGGCCTTGGTCATGTAATCATCGCCCCCATTACCGGCGGCGATCTTGAAGAACACGCGCTTCAGGTCAGGGCTCAGCGTGGGCTCAAAGATGGAGGTGGGCTTACCGACAAATTCCTTGTTCAGCCAGGCGCCATACTTGGCCTCGACCTCCGAAATTTTGACCATGGTGCGGGTCTTGCCAGTGGCTGCATCCCATACTTCCAGGTCGCGGTACGGACCAGGGTTCCAGTGGCAGCCATACATCGGCACCCAGTCGCTATTGGGCTGGCCAAAGGCGAGCTGGTGATCCTCCGCGATGACGGTCTTAGCGAGCGTGTCCATATCGACAACAACCACCCGCCAGCGCTTGCCGATGACTTCGTGGAAGACCACGCGCTTGCCGCCGGAAAGCCACTGCTGGCAGGCTACGCGATGCGCGTCCTCCGTATGCACATCATCGGCAAGGACGGATTCCTTGCCCGTGGCGCGATCAATGATGCACACCTGACCGATGTGGCCTTTGGGATCGGTGGAGGCATAAAAGAGCACGCGCTTACCGTCCGGGCTCTCGGGATTGGTGAGGTAATACGTGTGCATCGTGTGCCTGCCCGGCACGGTGGACACCTGGCTTACCTTCACACCTTTGGTCCATGGCGCTACCGGATCATTCTCAGCTTTGCAGAGGGTGGTGAGCAGCAAGGGAAGCAACAGGAGGCGCGGGAAAGTCATGTGGCTGATAACGCTTTCAACGGCAGCGTCTTCTCGCCAATTCCGCCTCGCAGATGACTAAATTGTCATAGCCGCAGGGAATTTTACTGCATGATATGCGCGAGGAACTGCCTATGGATTGGAAACAATGAATTGGTCCCGTACTCTTGCTTGTGCAAGCCTCGCACTGCTCAGCGCCCTCCCCGCCTGCCGGCAAAAAAAACCTGCGCCGAGACTGTCCTCCGAAATCAACGCATGGCCCACAAGCACGCCTGCGGAAGCGGGGCTGGACGCGGAAAAATTAAAGGCGTTCAGCGATGCCATCACTGGCAATGGCGTGGTGGTGCGGCATGACAAGCTTGTCTATTCGTGGGGCTCGCCTAATTCGTCCGTTGATGTGGCTTCCGCGTCCAAGCCGGTGCTAGTGCATCTCACCTTCAAGGCCGTGGAGGCAGGTCTTATCAGCAGCATTGATGAGCCAGTGGTGAAATGGGAGCCGCGGCTGGCCACGCTCAATGCCAGTCTTGGACACAAGGATGCGAAGATAACGTGGCGTCATTTGATGGATCAAACTTCGGGCTATGGATTGGCGGAAGAGCCCGGCGCCGCTTTTGCCTACAATGACTTCCAGACCCAGCTCTTCTGGGAACTGCTGTTTGAAAAGGTGTATGCCTGCAAGCCTGAAGAAGTGACGGACAAGGTCTTGCGCCCGCAACTGTTTGATCTCATCGGCGCGCTCGACAAGCCGAGCTATCGAATCCGTCCCGTGCCCCAGATCACCGGTCGGCTGGTGGTATCAGCCCGCGATTTTGCGCGTGTCGGACTGGTTTACCTCCATGGCGGGAAGTGGCAGGGAAAACAGGTCATCGATGAAAAGTGGGTGAAACTTGCCCTCGAATCCTACCTGCCCCTGACCGTACCCCGCACCTCTGGCAAGGAAGCCGAAATGCTTCCCGGTGCCCGCACTTCCGGCGGCACGAAAGACCAGGAGAACAACCTCGGCGGCTACGGCTTCATGTGGTGGCGAAACAAGCGCGATGCCCAGGGCAAGCTCCTGTGGCCGGATGTTCCCACCGATGCCTACGGAGCCATCGGCCATGGCGGGCTCAAGGTGCTCATCGTTATTCCCAGCCAGGACATGGTGGTCGTCTGGAACAGCGTGAACCTTGAACGCCGCGAAATGGGCAACGGCGGTCGTGAGCAGATCAATGATGCCATGAAACGCTTGATGGCAGCGGTAAAATAGGGGCCCGCATTGTTTGCGGCTAAGAGTCATTCGGGCTTGAGCGTTCCACGTCATTCACTCAACATGCCCGCCTTTATGAACCGCACGTTTCTTTCTCTCTTCGTAGCCAGCATCGGCCTCGCTGCCGCCGCCCTGGCTGATGACGCCCCGAAAAACTATGCCACCTATCCGGTGCCTCGCGAAGGCGGCTGGATGAAGCAGCATGAGTCCTTCAATGAAATCTCCAAGAAGGGCGAGGCCCCGCTGGTGTTCCTGGGCGATTCCATCACCGCAGGCTGGGGTGGCAAGGGCAAAGAAGAGTGGACCAAGAGCTGGGCACCACTGCAGGCCGCCAATTTCGGCATTGGTGGCGACCGCACGGAACATGTGCTGTGGCGCCTGGAGCATGGCAACTTCGACGGCCTCAAGCCCAAGCTGATCGTGCTCATGATCGGCACCAACAACACCGGCCATGAAGGCCGAACCCAAAAGGAACTCAACGGCGCGATCTACCACTGCACGGCGGAACAAACCGCTGAGGGCGTGAAGGCAATCCTGGACAACCTGCACAAGAAGATGCCGGAAACCAAGGTGCTCGTGCTCAGCATCTTCCCCCGCGGCCCTGATGCGAAGGACAAGATGCGCCTGCAGAATGATGCGACCAACGCGCTCGTCGCCAAGTTCGCCGACAACAGCAAAGTCTTCTACCTCGACATTGGCAAGGCCTTCCTGGAGCCCGATGGCACCCTTTCCAAGGACATCATGCCTGACCTCCTGCACCCTAACGCCAAGGGCTATGAAATCTGGACCGCCTCCATCAAGGACAAGGTGGCCGAACTGATGAAATAACCGGCCCCCTCACCTCTTTGCAACCCACTCGCGGCGCGGCCATGAGTGGGTTGTTTTTTGCAGGTGAAGCGTGCCGGTCCTTTGCTACACGTATCCACCGACATGGAACCCGCCCGCATCGACGAAGCCTTTTTCGCGCCGCAAGTACCGGCGGCGACGATGGACTTCCTTTGGTCACAAGGCTGGCGGCATCAGGGCCATTACTTCTTTCGCTACACTCACTGCACGATGGAAGGCGTGGAACACGACATCATCCCCCTGCGCGTGGACATGGAGCGCTTTGAGATGTCCAAAAGCCAGCGCCGTGTGTGGCGCCGCAATCAGGATGTGCGCTGGGAAATCGCGCCCGCCGTTTTCGATGAAAAAATTCACACCATGTTCGCCCGGCACAGTGAGCGATTCGACGACAACAAGCCCACCACGCTGGCCGCCTTCTTCAGCGCCGAGCCCGCCACCATCCCCTGCGAATGCGCTGCGATCAAGGCCTGGCTGGGCGATGAACTTGTAGCCGTAAGCTTCCTGGACTTGGGGGTGGAAGCTGTCTCCAGCGTGTACGCTATCTTTGAGCCCGGCTACGAAAGCCGCAGCCTGGGCACCCTCACGCTGCTGAAGGAATTGCAGCTCGCCAAGTTCACCCACAAACGCTGGCTCTATCAAGGGTTCGGGACCCGCCTGTCCAGCCGCTACGACTACAAGCGCAAGCTGGCGGGCATCGAAGGCTATGACTGGTTCAGCCAGGAATGGCGGGATTTAGGGGATCGTGCGCCGACGTCGGAGTGACGAGTAGCCTTGAGCTATGTGAGCCTCGAATTCGACTTCTACCCCGCTCGCGAACAATTCACTGATTCCCTGCTCCCATTTGCACTGTTCGTTCGTACATCTATTCTACGCGAAGCCATGCCCAAAAGCCCCCCTGCCAAAGCCAAGCCGAAAGCCCCGTCGAACGTCATCCGCATCCGCGGGGCGCGACAGAACAACTTGAAGGGCATTGATCTGGACCTGCCCATCGGCAAGCTCAACGTCATCACGGGGCCCAGCGGCTCGGGCAAGTCATCGCTGGCCTTTGATACCATCTATGCCGAGGGCCAGCGGCGCTATGTCGAGACCTTCTCGCCCTATACCCGGCAGTTCTTTGAGCGCATGGACAAGCCGCTGGTGGACAGCATTGAAGGCATTCCGCCTGCCATCGCCATCGAGCAGGTAAACAACATCCGCAGCACGCGCTCTACCGTAGGCACCATCACGGAGATCAATGACTACCTGAAGATGATCTTCCCGCGTCTCGCGGAGGCCACCTGCCCGGAGTGCGGGCGCGAGGTGCGGCCAGAGACTCCGGAGAGTATTCAGCGGCAACTGTTTGAACTTCACCCCGGCAAGGCCGCGCTGATCGTCTTCGGCGTGCCGGTGCCCAAGAACACGGATGCCGCCGATTTCGCCATCTTTCTGCAAGCCCAGGGCTTCCTGCGCATCTGGCTTTATGGCGATCTCATCCGCCTGGATGAAACCGATGCACTGAAGGGCCGCAAGTTGCCCGCCCGAGTCAATGTGGTGCAGGACCGCGTGAACATTGATCTTTCGTCACAGGCACGTCTTAGCGAAGCACTGGAAGCCGCCCTGCGTTTTGGCAAAGGCCAGGTCTCAGTGGTGGTCGAAGACAAGACCGGCATTAAATCCAGCTTTGCCGAGCCGCTTTCGTTTTCCACCACCTGGCATTGCGCTCACTGCGACATCAACCTGCCAGCGCCCACACCGGGCTTGTTCAGTTTCAACAATCCCATTGGCGCCTGCCCGACCTGCCGTGGATTTGGCAAGACGCTGGGCCTGGACATGCAAAAGGCGATTCCCGATGAATCGCTCACCATTGAAGGCGGCCTGGTGCGTGCATTCGGCGGCAGCACTTATGCCGAGTGCCAGACGGATCTGATCACTGCCGCGCTCAAGCGGGGCGTGGCCATCGACAAGCCTTTTGAAGACTTCAGCAAGGCCGATCACGACTGGCTGATCTGCGGCACCCGCGACGATCCTGAGGAAGCCCACAAGCGCGGTGAATGGTACGGCGTGCGTGGCTTCTTCAAATGGCAGGAATCGCGTGCCTATAAGATGCACGTGCGCGTGTTTCTCAGCCGTTACCGCGCCTACACCGAGTGCCCCCACTGCGGCGGTGGCCGCTTGAAAAAGGAGGCGTACAACTACCGCATCGGGCCCAACACCATCGCCGATATCTGGAAGCTGCCACTCACTGATTTGCTGCCCACGGTACAAGGCTGGCAGGTGAAGGAAGGCGATCAGGCAGCGAAGCTGTTGCGCGATGAAATCGATTCGCGACTCAGCTATTTGGAGCGCGCCGGATTGGGTTATCTCGACCTCAATCGCCAGACGCGCACGCTTAGCGGCGGCGAGCTTCAGCGCGTGAACCTCACCACCTGCCTCGGGGCTTCACTCGTGAATACGCTCTTCGTTTTGGACGAGCCCAGCATCGGCCTGCATCCGCGCGACATCGGTCGTCTCATCGGCGTGATGGAAGGCCTCCGCGACCGGGGCAACACCCTGCTCGTAGTAGAGCACGAGGAGTCCGTGATGAAGGCGGCGGACAACCTCATCGACATTGGCCCTGGCCGTGGCGACAAGGGTGGCATGCTGGTGTTTGATGGTCCCATCAGCGAGCTGGCCGCCAAGAAAGGCTCGCTCACCGGCGACTACCTGTTTGGCCGCAAGAGCATCGCTTTGCCTGCGAAGCACCGGGTGCCCAAGCAGTGGCTGAAGATCAAGGGGGCTCGCCAAAACAATCTCAAGAAGGTGGACGCGGACATTCCTTTGGGTGTCCTATGCTGTATCACAGGTGTTAGCGGCAGCGGCAAGAGCACGCTGATCCATGATGTGCTCTACCGCAATCTCCAGCGCCTGCGCGGCGAGATTTGTGAAGAAGAGCCAGGGCGTGTAGGACAAATTATTGGACACGATAAAGTAGGCAGCGTGGTGATGGTCGACCAGTCCCCGCTGGCACGCACCCCGCGCAGCACCCCGGCGGTGTTCGTCGGTGCCTTCGATCACATCCGCGCCTTGTTCGCGGAGACGGAGGACGCTAAGGCGCAGGGCATCACGCCCGGCTTCTTCAGTTTCAATTCCGGTGATGGCCGCTGCGAACGCTGCATGGGCAACGGTTTCGAGAAGATCGAAATGCAATTCCTTAGCGACCTCTATGTGACCTGCCCCGAATGTGAGGGTAAGCGCTACCAGCCGCCAGCGCTGAAGCTGCTGCTCAATGACAAGAACATCAACGAGGTGCTGAACATGACCGTCGAGGATGCTGCGGAATGGTTCCACAAAATGGCCATTTCGCCTGCGCCGCCCGCCGTGACCAAGAAAGCAACGAGCGTGGTGAAGCAGCTCGCCATGCTGGGCGAGGCGGGGCTCGGATACCTGCGCCTGGGCCAGCCGCTTAATACACTGTCTGGCGGCGAGGCCCAGCGCCTCAAATTGATCGGGCATCTGCTGGAGCCTGCCTCCGGCGATCAGAAGAGCTTGCTGCTGTTGGATGAACCCACTACGGGTTTGCACTTCGATGACATCGCCCTGCTCATCAAGCTGCTGCAACGACTGGCCGACGAAGGCCACAGCCTGCTGGTGATTGAGCACAATCTGGAGGTGATCAAGTGCGCCGACTGGATCATCGACCTCGGCCCTGAAGGTGGTGCGGCAGGCGGCAGCATCGTTGTCACCGGCCCGCCTGATAAAGTCGCAGCCTGCGCCGAATCGCACACGGGTCGTTACCTGCGCGATATCCTCTCCGGCACTCGCAGCCCGGCCTCTGTCGCAGAACAAACCGCTCAATACGGAAAAGGGAAAGCAGACAACGTCGTCGCCTCCAACACCATCAGCATCAAAGGAGCCCGCGAGCACAACCTCAAAAATATCTCGATTGAGATTCCCCGCGATGAGTTCGTGGTGGTGACTGGCTTGAGCGGCAGCGGCAAGTCCAGCCTCGCGTTTGACCTTGTCTTTGCGGAAGGCCAGCGCCGCTTCCTCGACAGCATGTCGGTGTATGCGCGCACCTTTGTTGAGCAGATGGAGAAGCCGGATGTGGATCTCATCACCGGCGTGCCGCCTACGGTAGCCATTGAGCAGCGCATCTCGCGCGGCGGCGGCAAATCAACGGTCGCCACGGTCACTGAAGTGTATCACTTCCTGAGACTCTTGTTTGCCAAGCTGGGCACTCAGCATTGTCCGAAGTGCCACATTCCGGTGAAGAAGCAGAGCACGCAGGCCATCGTGGATGCCATTGCGCAGTACGCCAAGAAGGGCATGCTGCACATCATGGCGCCGCTGATCAAGGCGCGAAAAGGCTTCCATAACGAAGTGGCAGAGAACGCCCGCAAGCACGGCATCCAAACGCTGCTGGTGGACGGAGAGTTCAAGGACACGCTGAACTTCAAGCGCCTGGAACGCTTCAAGGAGCACACCATTGATGCAGTGGTCGGCCGCACGGACAAGAACGCCACGGACGGCGTGCTGCGCCCCATCGTTGAGCAGGCGCTGAAGATGGGCAAGGGCACGCTCAAGCTGCGCCTGCCGGACAAGACCATCCATGTGATGAACACGGAGATGAGCTGCCCGAGTTGCGGCTGGTCGTTTGAAGAACTGGACCCGCGTTTGTTCTCCTTCAACAGCCCACACGGCTGGTGCAAAACCTGCCGGGGCTTCGGCCTTGTGGGCGGGAAAGCCAAGCCACAAGAGAAGCGAGATGACGTCTCGCAGCTGGAGGCGGAGATGGAGGAGGAGCGGCGCTTCAACAGCGAGGATGAAGACATCCCGCGCACCACCTGCCCCGAGTGCCACGGCAGCCGCATCAATGAGATCGCCCGCGCAGTGAAGCTGCATGATCACACGATGCAGGATTTTGCCAAACTGAGCGCCGTGGATGCCTCTAAGCTGGTCAGCACGCTGTCGTTTGTCGGCACTGAAGGCATTATCGCGCGCGACATCGTCAATGAGATCGGTCAGCGCTTGCACTTCATGCATGAGGTGGGCCTGGGCTACCTTCAGCTCAACCGCAGCGCCGATACGCTCAGTGGCGGCGAAGCCCAGCGCATCAGGCTTTCAGCCCAGCTCGGCAGCAACCTGCGTGGTGTGCTTTACGTGCTGGATGAGCCGACCATCGGCCTGCATCCGCGTGACAACGAGGCGCTGCTGAATACGCTCGTGGCCTTGCGCGACAAGGGCAATTCGCTGCTCGTGGTGGAGCACGACGATGAGACAATGAAGCGCGCCGATACCATCCTGGACCTCGGACCTGGAGCCGGTCGTTTCGGCGGTGAAGTGATCGCCCAGGGCACACTCGCTCATATCCTCAAGCACAAGCAAAGCGTCACTGGCAACAGCCTGCGCAACCCGTTGCGGCATCCCTCGCGCGGTGAACGTCGGCCTTTGCCGAAGGTAGGCGCGAAAGAGGGCTGGCTGAGCTTGAAGGGCGCGAAGGTCAACAACTTGAAGGGCGTGGACATTGCTATACCGCTGGCGCGCTTGACCGTCATCACGGGCGTGAGTGGCAGCGGCAAGAGTTCGCTCATGCATGGCGCGCTCAGCCCGGCGGTGCGTGAAGTGATCAGCAAAACCAAGAAGAAGAAAAAGAAGGACCAGCCGTGGGTCAGCCTCACGGGTGCGGAGGTCCTGGGAGGAATCAGCGAGGT
>JAQGPI010000533.1 GCA_028293175.1 Verrucomicrobiaceae bacterium
AGCATTCGCGACCGTTACGGTAGAACTCATTGCGCGCCGTTTGAAAGTTTTGCTCGCCGTACTTTGCCTTCACCAAGGCAGCGTCACCAGTTCCGCACACCGTATCATGCCAGCCTACAGTGTCCTGTGTGATAGAGGCAAGCAAGCGGCCCATGTCCGAGTGCAGGCAATAGGGTGCGCGCAGGTAGAAAATATGCTGTCCCTTCAGCGTGTCGGGCATGTTGTACCGCTCATGCCTCTCTCCTGCATTGTAGAGGAGGATTCCCACATTCGCGCCGCCTTCCAAGTCGGTGAGGCGCAGCGTTTTGTGCCTGCCAATCACGCACGACCACATGCCGGCACCTGAGAGTTCGTGATGATATATCGGGGTCATGAGTTGGGTTCCACGGCGTCGGATTCGGTTTGAATCGGCGGCATGAGGGTGCGGCTGAGATTGAGTCGGCCAGCCAGTACGCCCTTGCATGCCAGCAGCTTGTTCGCTATCTGCCGGAGACGCTTCGCCGCGCCCTGCACCAGGATCACCTCCATGGTATTACTGTTCTCCAGCAGCACGTGCAGGGAGCTGATCACCTCGCGGATACTTTCGTGCTGAATATCAGCGATTTGTTGCTTCAAACCCGGGCGCTTATGATCGTAGAAAAGCGTGATCGTGCCCGCCATCATCCGGTTGCCTTTCAGGCTATAGTAATCTGCAATGTGTTGCGAAAGCACCTCGGCAATCGCCTGTGATCGGTTTTGAAAACCCCGCTCGACCATCAGTTCCTCGAACTGATGGAACACAGGATCGGGCAGCGAAATAGTAATGCGCTGAGCGGTATCGGGTTTGTGGGTTTCGTCTGGCATGCGGACACATGCATCACTAGCAGCCGATGCGCCATGCGTATGAACTTTCGCTTTAATCGTATGAAGAATTGACTCCTGTCATCACATTCCGCAGATGGCCGGTCATCCAGCCGTTTATTTGGCGCAAATCAGCGACAGGGCGCTGACTGAAGGGCGCCCGCTGGAGATAGCCATCAGGGCCAAACTCCGCGGTCATGGTCAGCGCTGACTTGCCAAGGGCCAGCCGCCTCCACCAGCGCACATGTGCCACCAAGGCGTCTGCATGCTCAGGCGCGCGGGGATCAGGCACTTGCGGCCCCTGGTCATAACCTACCCTTGCGTGAACATGCGCAACTCTTTCCGCCAGCAGGTCGAGCAGCTCGGGCTCCTCATCCATCACGAGTCGTTCGCATACAGCGCACCAATGGCTGAAATCGCAGGTCACACGCATCTCTGGCAGCTCTAGCAGCAAGTCCCGTGTTACCCAGGGATTGAAAGTGGGGCGGCTACGGTGAGTTTCGAAAGCCAGGTGCACATTGAGTGCTTTGCCCATCTCCATCGCTTGCGAGAAGAATTGAACCTTATCCCGGAAAGCCCACGCATCGCTGCCTGCCAGGGCGTTGACCAACACGGGGGCAAACGGCAGGCTGGCTTCAATCAACCGGCGTAAATCGTCCAAGTGCCGGGTAGGTTTCAAATGCGGCTTCGGCACATACCCACCGCCTGTCGGCACCTCCGCAATCCAAAGCAAACCACTTTTACGCAATGCCTCCCCTTGCCCAGCGTCGGGAGGCGGCCCTTCGATGCCATCGGCCTGCCAATGATGAGCCAGCTCAATGGCTCCAGCGATATCCACTTCATTGCCCCAGCAGGAGACGAACAGCCGCAATTTCATGGCTTTGAAGCGGGATGATCGAAGTTCACTTCGCGCCGGGCCTCTGGATGATCGCGCACGTATTCGGCAATCTCATGCCCACGAGCGAACCATACATTGCCGCGAGCATGCGCCTTTGTGAGCAGTTCCTCAAGCAAGCGAACGCGGGATGGCCTGCCGCTCAGCCAGGGATGAAGCGTAAGCACAAAGCAGCATCCGAAGTCATGCATGGCCTCGAACTCTCGCCACCATAAATCAAACACTTTGGCGCAGTTTTCGGGAAGGGAACCCCAGGCCGGTTCCGCATTAAAAGCAAACTGCTCCCAGTCCTCCAGCATCCACTGGCCGGGAATTTCGATGAGGCCGTTCGGATGCATATAGGGCACATCATCGCCCATCAGGCTGGCGTTGTAGAGAAAGCCGTGCGCCGCAAGCAAGTCCGTTGTGCCGGGATTGATCTCAAACCATGGGGCGCGAAAACCAACAGGGCGCTTGCCAGTGATCCGCTCCAGAATGCCAGTGCTCTTTTCCAAGATGGACCGCTCTTCATTGGGAGTGAGGTGCGCCAGTTTCTCATGCAGATGGCCATGCGCACCCACCTCATGGCCACGCGAAACAATCGCCTCCATCATGCGCGGATGCTGTTCCGCAATGTACGAAGGCACAAAGAATGTGGCAGGCACTTGCAAATGATCAAGCAAGCCGAGTAGCCGTGGGACGCCCACATTCGGGCCATACTCACACTGAGACATCGTGGTTAACCTGCTCGCCAACGCGGGATCTTCAGAAAGAGCGGTGGTTTCCCCATCCACATCAAAGCAGAGCATGAATGCACACTTTGCCCAATTGGGCCAGATGAAGCGAGGTGCCGGAGAGTAAGGTGTATTAGTGTTCATCATTGTATCTCAAAAATCACAGGCAAGACGAAAGCCCAGGTTGTCGCGCATTGTTTTGGGCGGGGCTGAATCACGCCATGCGCTGCGCAGGAGCCTAGGCATGTAGTCCCATGCACCGCCTCGAATTACCCGCAGCGAGTCCTCAGGTGGAGCTGTATACGATGGGCACCACGCGTCCGCCACCCATTCGCAAACATTGCCATGCATGTCCTCCAAACCAAAGTCGTTCGGCGGGTAGCTGCCTGGAGGCATGCGGCTGCCTGGGCCTACTTTGAAGCCATCCTCATCATAGAGGTAGTTGGCCCGGGACGGCTCCAATGCATCCCCGAAAGCAAAGATGGTGGAAGAACCTGCGCGTCAGGCATATTCCCTTTCCACTTCGGTGAGCAGCCGGAAGGCGCGGCCCGTACGGCTAGCGAGCCAGAGGGCAAAATCAGCGGCATCGTGCCAGCTTACCTGTTCGACTGGAAGCAATGAGTCCGGTCCAGTGCCGCAGAACTCTCGCCACTGCCTCTCGGTCACAGGAAACCGCGCCACTTTGAAGGCGCGCTCGATGACCATTTCGTGTGCAGGCCCCTCGGTTGAATTGGCAAAACGGTCCTCACCTGCCGTTCCCATCACGAAATGACCGGCAGGAATGGTGACCATGTCAAAGGGCTCAGTCATGCCACTGCCCTTCCACCACATTGGCTGGCGGCGTGAGAGGATACTCGCTCCACCCTGCCGTGATACCGCCATCCACCGGGATGATGGCTCCCGTCACATAACTGGCATCATCCGAGGCCAGGAAGTGAAACACCGCCGCAATTTCATTGGGTTGCGCAAGCCGTCCCAACGGCGTAGCGCGGCTCACAAAGGGTATCTCAGGATTGTTTGGAATGTCCGTCACGGCCGGAGTCAGCACCGTACCCGGGCACACGCAATTCACCGTGATCCCCTTCCCCGCCAGTTCAATGGCGCCGAGCCGTGTAAGGTGTATCACAGCCGCTTTTGACATGGAGTACGCGGTGCCTGAAGGCGAGCCAATCATTCCGACAAACGACCCTGTGTTAATGATGCGACCTCCCGCATTTAAGATCTGCCCGCCATGCTTGATGCCAAAGGCTACGGAGTGCACATTTACCTCCAGTGTGCGTTGCAAGAGCTGGGGAGTGAGGTCATTGAAACTCACGCCCAAGGGTTGGATGCCCGCATTGTTGATGAGAATGTCCACATGACCAAATTCCCCGACAGCACGCTCCAACATGCCACGGATTTCGCTCTCATTGGAGATGTCGGCACGATGAAACACCGCCCCTTCTATTGCGGCCTCATTTCGATCCACCAGCAGCACCCGCGCACCCGCTTCGACAAAACGTTCTACGATGGCGCGGCCAATACCCGAGGCTCCGCCGGTGACGACGGCGACTTTGTTGTTCAGTCCAAACATGGCGTGGGTGCGGTGTGAAGAAACTGAGGCAGTGCCGCATCAACAGGCACCCATGGCAGATGATCCTGCATCCAGCCATTGTCTCGCGGCACTAGCTTTGCCGCTTCATCCAATGTGCCTGCTGAAACTTCCACCAAGTCTGGAAACGCCGATTCGGCAAAGGTAACGGGCGATCCGCAGTCACTGCAAAAGGAACGTTCGCGCCCCTCATAGCGATGAACCTTCAATTCACCCGCCAGCAAATGAAAGTACTTTCTGGGCACAAAAATCCAACCTTGATATGGGCCGCCACCAGACCGGCGGCAGTCCTCGCAGTGGCACAGAGTCAGGTACAGATTCGGCAAGCTAAGTTCGTAACGAATGCTGCCGCAGTGACATCGACCAGTCCACATAGGTCATGAAAGGCTAGGACGTTGAGAAGGCGCAGCCGGCGTATCCATCGCAGGCCATGTATCACATGCTCGCGCTGCCAGATAACGCTGGATGAGCCATACGGACATCTCCAGGTAGCTGAGCCTTCCGCGTTGATAACCAGCACCATAAAAACCGCGCTGTACCGCCGTGCATACCTCCATGTCCTCAAGATGGAAGTCGCGCAGCCGACCCGTTTCACGCTCCAGCATGGCAGGCCAGTCCGGATGCTGAGTAGTTGATGCTGGCACCAGAGTAGTTGTTAGCAGTCTCAGCCGATCAGGCCCCAGAGGCTGCATTCGATAGAAGATTACGCGATCAGGGTTGGCAGAGACAAGCACTAGCGGATAGATGCAAAACAGATTCCATTCATAGCGGGCGTCCGCTGGAAGGCTGGCGATCAGCGGCAAACCGTGAACGAATTCGCCGCACCCCTCCGCTGCCTGCATCTCATCTCGCTTGGAGGGCTTAACCGGCAAATGCGCTCGTATATAGCCGGGACGTTCCTCCTCATTCCACGTATCGCGGGCAGGCATCATCGGTTGCAGTGTCTTCGCATGCGCACCGATGTGATGGTAGGATTCCATGAAGTTCTCCATCAGCACCTTCCAATTGAACGGACAATCCCATTCCATCTGAATCGCCATTTTCATTTCGCCGATATTCCAGGGCGCGAGCACCTCCGAAAGGCCTTCGAGCCTTTCTCTCAGCGGTTCGGCGGTGCCATCTAGATTTACGAAGACGAGGCCGTTCCAGACCTCGCACTTGAACTCCTTCAGCCCCCAGGAATCGCGCTGAAATCCAGTACTGTGCTGCATCTCTGGCGAACCTTTGAGGCGGCCATCCAGTTCAAACGTCCAGGCATGATAGGGGCACATGAACAGGCGTGTATGGCCGCAGCCGGGCTCTCCCTGCTTTGCATCGCCTAGCCCATGGCCACCATAGCCAAAGCCCTCCGGCATGATGTCCATGGCCCGGTGAGGGCATATACGCGAGAGCACCCGCACTCTGTTTTCTTTGCCACGAACAACGATCAGTGGCTCGCCCAGCATGTCGATGTTCAAGAAGTCGCCTGCAGCAGGAATTTGTGAGGCATGAGCGAGTGGCAACCAGTCATTGCGAAAGAGGTTATCCACTTCCCAATCAAAGAACTCCTGGCTGGTGTAGGCCTGAGCTGGCAGCGTCGTGGCTTCAGCTAAAGGAATCTGGGCGATGCGCTGAATCTCAGCGAGGATTTGGTCAACGCCCCAGCTTGGCTGGGCGCTGCGCACCTTGGTGCGGGGGGCAAAGGAAGGCGCTCCGCATGCGGCAAGCGCCGGAGCATCGGATATTAGAGACATAGAAAGGCAATGGATTTGATGGGTAGAAACTGTCAGGAGACGGAAGGACCGACGGCTGACAGGCATCCCAAGAACACATAGCAATAAATCGTGACACCCACCCTTTGAAGCCAGCCACGAATATCCAGCATTGCGCCGTGCAAGGCGGTGTGGTGGGCGGCATGGCGGGGAAGAAACATCACCCCCCAAATAAGCTAGTCGCGTGCCAGGGGACAGCGATGGAGGCGTAGCGTTCTCACGCTGAGACCGGCATCATCATACCGCTGATGAATCAAACAATAGGCTGATGCACGGTGACCAGCTTAGTGCCATCGGGAAAAGTTGCCTCCACCTGCACTTCGTGGATCATTTCAGGTATGCCGTCCATCACATCGCTGCGCTTGAGCAACTGCGTGCCCAGGGACATGAGCTCAGCCACGGACTTGCCATCGCGCGCGCCTTCTAGGATTTCATAGGTGATGATGGCGACAGACTCGGGATAATTAAGCTTCAGGCCGCGGGCCTGCCGGCGGCGCGCCAGATCGGCCGCCACTACAATGATGAGCTTTTCTGTTTCGCGAGGGCTGAGATGCATGCGGGATCAGACGGACAAATGCTTGGTAATGGAAGGATCAGCAAGGATGCTGGCCTTGCCTTCCGCAATGATAGTGCCGCGGTCCATGATGTAAACGTAATCGCTCACGGCTGCGACAAAATCGAGGTACTGCTCAACCAACAGAATGCTAATACCCATCTCACGCTTGAGGCGGAGGAGGGCGTCTTCAATGAGGTCGATAATGCTGGGCTGGATGCCTTCGGTAGGTTCATCCAGGATCAACAATTTGGGACAGGTAAGAAGCGCGCGTCCAATGGCGAGCTGCTGCTGCTGGCCGCCAGAGAGCACGCCGCCTTTGCGCTTGAGCATGTCTCTCAGAACCGGAAAAAGATCGAGCACAAATTCCATGCGGTCTCTGGCCTTTTTGCCATAGATAGTCACGCAGAGCTGGAGATTTTCGCCCACTGTCATGTTAGGAAAAATGTCGCGACCTTGGGGCACATAGCCCATGCCAGCGCGGGCGCGGTCTTCGGGTGCCTCACGACGCCAACTTTTACCCGCAAAACTAATCTCGCCGCTGCTTTGCGGCAGAATGCCCATGATGCTTTTGAGCGTAGTGGTCTTACCCACGCCGTTGCGACCCATGAGGCTGACCAGTTTGCCGTCCGGCACATGAATATTGACATCGCGCAGCACCACGGATTCGCCGTAGCGAGCTTCCAATTTATTGATTCGTAGCGTCGTCGCGTGGCTGTCCGTTCCGGGTAGCGGGTCCATTTTGGGATTGTCTAGCAAAGCAGTCATGCGGCAATTTTCTTTTCGCGTTTGCGCCCAAGGTACACAGAGCGCACTTCCTCATCTTCGGAGACAGCGTCGATAGACCCCTCTTTGAGCACATGGCCCTGCACCAGTACGGTCACCTTTTGGCCCAGGCGGCGGATGAATTCCATGTCATGCTCGATCACCACTATGCTGTGCTTGCCCTTCAGGCTGAGCAGCAGCTCGGCGGTGCGTTCTGTTTCCGCATCGCTCATGCCTGCGGCGGGTTCATCCACCAACAGCAGCTTGGGCTCTTGGGCGAGCAGCATGCCTATCTCGAGCCATTGCTTCTTGCCATGGGAAAGAGCGCCAGCCATGTCGTTGCGAACGGTGGAAAGTGACACCGTCTTGAGGATCTCCTCAATGCGGTCCTTGTCATCATCCGTCACGCGATAAGTGATCGTGCTCCAAAGGTCGCGGGGGCGGTTAAGTGAGATCAACAAGTTGTGCCAGATCGATAGCTTTTCGTACACTGCTGGAGTCTGAAACTTCCGGCCAATACCGAGCTTGTTGATCTCGTACTCGCGCATGGTAGTGAGGTCAATCTCCACGCCGTGCTCTGGGTAGTAGCGCACCGTACCTTCATCCGGCCGGGTGCGGCCCGTAACGATGTCCATGAAAGTGCTCTTACCCGCACCGTTGGGACCAATTACGGCACGCATCTCGCCGTGATCGAGATAGAATGTCAGGTCGTTGATGGCCTTGAAACCATCAAAACTCTTGGTGACGGATTCAAGTGCCAGTACAAGGCCGAGGGGATGCGACATGATGCAGTGGTAAGGACTTGTTAGACTGCTGGAGCTGTGGCGGTGGGATCCACCTCCGCCGGATTGGCCACCGCCTTCCGGCGCAGACCCGCAAGCTGCTTGGGCAGCCCAACAACGCCATTAGGCATGAACAGCACGACGAAGATGAACAAGGCCCCAGAGATGATCAGCCAGTAGTCCGGCCAGTACCGCGTAGTGTAGCTCTTCATCAGGTTCACCAAGATCGCTCCGATCACTGGACCATAGAGCGTACCACGGCCACCCACGGCAACCCAGACTACGACGTCCAATGATTTGGACGTTTCCATTTCACTGGGGTTGATGATGCCTACTTGAGGCACATAGAAGGCACCGGCGATGCCCGCCATGATAGCGCTGACGGTGAACACAAACAGCTTATAGGCCGTTGTGGCGTAACCGGAGAACAACACGCGATTTTCGGAGTCACGCACAGCTTGCTGGATCATGCCAAATTTCGTGTGAGTGATCCATCCGACAAAGACGATGCAGCAAGCCAGAAAGGCGACTGTGCATTCATAGAGGATGATCTGAGTGCTCCGCGCACGGATGTCCATGCCAAGAAGGAAGCGAAAATCGGTGAAGCCATTGTTGCCACCCAGGCCCAGGTCGTTCTGGAAGAACAGAAG
>JAQGPI010000567.1 GCA_028293175.1 Verrucomicrobiaceae bacterium
GTGGACATTGTACGGGAGGCCTCATCGGTTCAGTGACATGAACGCGCATGTCTATTCCCCATCGCGCAAAGCAGGTTACATCCTGCTCGAACTAATCATCGCCCTGTCGATCTTCGCCATCGCGGTGCTCGGTTTGACCAAATCGCTCAACACCTCGCTGGAGGTCGCCAACATCCTGAACCACGACTACGCCATCCGCCTGGGCCTGCGGTCGTTCGTAGAGGAGGTCAAACGCAAGTCCATTGCGAACATGACCATGACCACCACCGACCCCTTGCTAGACGTGACCTACACCTCGCAGGCCGAGCCCACGCAGATCACTGTGAAGACGACCGGGCAGGTGCTGGAGGACATCTACCAGCTCACCGCCACCGCCACCTACATCGTGGGCGGCAAATCCCGCGAGGAGTCCGTGGTGCTCTTCCTTTGGCAGCCGCAGACTGAACAGGACCGGAGGAAGGACCGATGAGATCGCGCGCTCACCATTCCCGCCGCGCCCGGGGCTTCTCGCTGATCGAAGTGGTCATCGGCATGACCATCCTCGCCATGATCACCGCCTCGCTGTTCGGCATTATCAAGAGCAGCGTCAAGGGTGCTTCAGACGTCGAAAAGCTCCAGCGCGAGAACGATCAGGTGAACCGCTTTGTTGAGCAGTGCCGCATCACCTTGGAAACCATGCCCGCCTCCGCGACGCTGTCGTTATCAGTGATGGATCAGGGCACTGGCATGCAGGAACTTAAGGTCGCGGGCGTGCCCGCATGCTTCCCTTTTGGTGCCAACCCGATCTCGTATGAAGACACCTCCATCGGCCTGCGCCCCGACTTGGTAAAACCCACGAGCGAAGGTGATACCCCCATGCCGCGCTATACTCTGGGAGTGACCCGCAAGGACATCATCCCGCAGACCAGCGATACCACGGTGGCGGTGCAGCAGGCCAGCCTGGGGCCTGATGCGGCGGATGATCAGGGCCGCTACTGGATGCCCTTGCTGCCTGGAGTCGTGCAGTTGCAATGGGAGTTCTACAAGGAATCGACCAAGGAATGGGTGCAAGAGTGGAGCACCGCGCAGTGGCCGGAATTGATCAAAATGCACCTTACCATGGATGGCCGCACGCACCCGCTCACCATGACCTTCGCCCCCCCGGAACTGAAGCTGCGCGCTGCAACCCAGAAGGCACCGGCAGCACCGGTCGACACCAAAAACGCCAACAATAACAACAACAACGGCGGCAATGGCCGGGGTGGCAAAGGCGGCAACGACAAGGGTGGAAAAGGGAATCCACCTCCACAGCCCAAGGGCGGCAAAGGCGGCGGCACACCTCCCCCAAAACCGAGCTGACACCGTTTTTATTCCATGAACACCCATCTTCCAACTGCCAAGACCAAGCGAGCCTCAGCCCTAATGCTGATGATCTGGGCGGTCATGATCATGGCGCTCACGGTGGGCGGCGTGGTGGAATACATCCGCCAGAGCGTGGACGAGGCGAGCACTGCCGGACTGCAATTCCGCGCTCAGATGCTAGCCGAAGCGGGCGTGGGCATGGCCCTCAATCCCAAGGCGACCAACTACAAGCGCATGATGGGCACGGACTCCGGGTTCTGGATGGTCAAGTCCCGCGAGGCCTCACGCATTCCCATCAACTACATCACCGATGAACGCCTGCGCGAGGCCGTGCTTCAGCTTTTCCAGCTCTGGGGCATCAACAACGAGGACGCCACCACGGCGGTGGATTCACTCTCGGACTGGGTGGATACCGACAACACCGCCCGTGCCCAGGGTGCCGAGGTGGACTACTACAAGGGCCTCGGCTTCTACAACCTACCCCACCAGGGCGGCTTTACTTCCATCGAGGAATTGCTGCTAGTACGCGGCATGGATGTGGTCGCCCGCGCAAGGCCCGACTGGCGGGACTACTTCAGCCTCTACAGCGATGGCACGGTGGATCTTTTCTGGGCGTCTAAGGACGTCATCATGGCCGTCACCGGTGCCGCCGATTCCGATGCGCAGCGTCTGATCACCGCCCGCGCTGGCAATGATGGCATCGACGGCACTGAAGACGACAATCGAGGCCTAGGCATCAACGCCGCCCTCGGCATGCTGGGCATTCAGCAGGACCGCATGGCCGGAGTGCAGGCGCTCACCACTTACGGACGGGACAACGTTTTCCGCATCATCTGCAAGGGCTGGGTGGGGTTGAAGACCTCCACCGTCACTCTCATTGCTCGCATGGGCGATGACGGCGCGCTCACTTATCTGGCAAGGTTTGAGGAGTGACGGAGCAGACAGAAAAGCCAGCTCCGGCAGATGCCCATAAAAAACGCCCTTATCCCGGCAAGAATCGCACAATACCCGCAACTTCGGAGTCACAACTCCGTTAATGCCTGTCCCCTCACGGAACCTTTCACGATGACATCCACTGCCTCCACCCTTCTCATCCCCGGCGAAGACGCGTCCTGGCGGGTTTGGAAGCCGCGCGCCAGCGCCCCTTCTGAAGCCGTGGGCACGCCCGCCGACTACGGAGACAAGTCGAAGCCCATCATCGTAGGCCTGCCCGCCACCGCTTGCCGCAGCGTGGGCCTCGTCCTTCCCCAGGCGGATCACAACGTGCTCGGTGAAATGGTGGAGGCGCAGCTCGAGCGCCGTGGGATCAAGGGCGCGAATGGGGAGCCGCCCGTGTATCGCTGGCACATGCTCGGCCATGCGGGTCCTAATGCCATCGTCAGTGTCGATGCCTTAGCCGAGCCTTTTCAGGAAGAGCTGGCCGTTGCGCACGCTTCCAATTACGCCGCCTCCCTGCGGCTGGCGCAACTTCCCGCAGGCCAGCTCGTGATCACTGAAGAGCAGGGCGATTTGGTGATCGCCGCCAATCATCAGGGCAAGCTTTATCACAGTCACGTCTTCGCCCAGCGCCCCGCAGATGCCGGCGTGCTGGCCCAGGAAATCCTGCTCACCCGTCTGGGACTGGAAACTCAGCCTGCTCTTGGCGGTGTCACCGGCGTCACGCTGGTCGGTTCGTGGGATGCTGATGTGGTGGCTGATCTCCGCCGTGTGGCGGGTATGCCCGTGCAAGTGGTGGACAGCCTCTCACCTGGTGTCAATCTCGATACCCGTACCTGGACTGAACTGCTGCCACGCTCCATCACTTCGGCGCGCGCCGCCGTCAAGACGCGCAATCGTTACATCCGCACCGGCCTGCTCATCGCTTTCGCTTATGCTGCGGCTTTCGTGGGCGCTTTTGTGTACCTGTCGGGCCGGGAGAAGATCGCTACGGAACTCAGCGCAGCAGTGGAGAAAATCTCAGAGCCCGCCGCCGCTGTGAAGCGCACCTCTGAACGCTGGAAGGCCCTTTCGCCCGCGCTCGATCCTCGCCGTTACCCCATGGTGATCATGTCACAGATCACCGCCCTCATGCCCCCTAGCGGCATCGCCGTCCGCAACTTGCGAGTAAAGCTTGAGGAAGTGGAAATGAAGGGCGACGCCCGCGATCTCACCGCCGCCAACCAATTCCTGGAAGACCTGAAAAAGCATAAGGAACTCAGCCGCTTCAACTGGACCATGCCGCAGCCCAGTGTGCGCGACAAGACGGTGACATGGCGCATCCAGGGAAAACAAACGCTATGAGCGCACGCACACTCACCAGTCGCGAAAGGCGCATGCTCTTCGCCTGCATCGCCGTCCTCCTTATCGCCGCAACCGGCCTGATGGCCGATGAATTCATGAGCCGCAAGAAGGCTGTAGATGCAAAGGTCCTCGCCCTGCAATCTGAGAAAAAAGAGTCCGAAGTCTGGCTTCAGGACCGCGAATTCCAGCAAAAGCGCGGTGCGTGGCTTGATTCCGCCATCCCGGGCACGGACTCGCTTGGCCGCTCGCAGGGCCAGTTGCTCGAAGAAGTACAAAACGCCGCCCTCGACCGCGAACTGAAGGTCACCAAAACAACGCCCAACGACCCGACCAAGACTGCCAATTACCAGGAGGTTTCGGTGACCCTAAACGTGTACGGCGACCAGGCCGTGATGCTCAACTGGCTCGCGACTTTGCAGAGCCCGGAGAAGTTCCAGGTGATCAAGATGCTAGAGATCGAGCCAGACGGAAAGTCCAAGGCCAAAACTCCGCAATGCACCTGCAACATCACGCTCGCCCGGTGGTTCAAACCTGAAGATTCGTAAGCCGATTTGAACCAGGAGATGACCATGAAGACGACGATGGATGAACTGACGTTTGCGCCGAAGGCGGGCCTTGCATGCCTTGCCTCAATTTTCGTGGCATGCTCGGTTTTCGGCGAGGAGGCCGCGGTCACCCTCCCCCCTGCACCCGCAACGGCCACGCCTGCGGCTGTTGTCAGAGACCCTGATCTGCCGCAGCCTTTCGATGCGACCGTACTCACCCCGATTCTGACCAACAGCCCCTTCAACCGGGCGGTGAATCTCTCTGATTCGCTCGTGCTTACCGGCATGGCCACGGTAGATGGCAAGCCGATGGTCACTCTGATGGACAAGGAGCTAAAGCGTACCTACGTGGTGACGGACGAGCCCAATGAAAACGGCTGGAAACTGGCCGAGGTGCCACATCAGGTAGAGCTAAAAAAGGCCCTGGTGAA
>JAQGPI010000433.1 GCA_028293175.1 Verrucomicrobiaceae bacterium
GTACTTCGCAGCCGAACATGAACAGCATTGTTGCCAGCCTTCAGCACACACCACGTGATACCGGTTTGGATACCGAGGCGTTGCAGGAGTTCAGTGACTACTGGGCTGCCGTGCGCGCCTATTACAAGCCCTTCGACACCAGCGAGCCCTATGGCACCGCCGAAGTGTATCTGCACGAGATGCCTGGCGGACAGTACACGAACCTCAAGGAGCAGGCGACCGGCATGGGCATGGGCGCGCGCTGGCCTGAAATTGCGCATGCTTATGCGGAAGTGAACCAGCTTTGCGGCGACATCATCAAGGTGACGCCGAGCAGCAAAGTGGTAGGCGATCTTGCTATTGAATGCGTGGCGCGTGGCGTGAAGCCCAACGACATCATCAACCTTCAAGGCACCAAGTGGAGCAAGGATGTGACCAGCATGTTTGAAGGCTGGCTGGGCGAACCTTTCTATGGTCTTGAGCCGGAGGAAGCCAAGGATTCCTGGAAGAAATGGAACGCCCTCGCCGATGCCATTGTGGGCAAGGGCGGCAAGCGTATCAAGGGCCGCCCAGGCGTGCATGCGGCGAAGGTTAAACTCGAAGATGTGCGCGCTGAATTGGAAGCCAAGACCAAGCGCAAGCCGAGTGAGGACGATGTCTGGAGCTACCTCATGTATCCGGATGTGTTCATGAAGTTTGCCGAGTTTCGCAAAGAGTATGGCGATGTCGCCGTGGTGCCCACACCCGTGTATTATTATGGGCTCCAGCAGAAGGAGGAAGTCAGCGTTCACTTGGAAGAAGGCAAGACGCTGTTCGTCCGATTGGTGAACATGACCGAGCCCGATCAGAATGGCCAGCAGACGGCTATTTTCGAGCTCAACGGCTATCCGCGCCACACCACGGTCACCAACAAGATTTTGGCCAAGGAAGTTGTTACACGCGCCAAGGCCGATCCAGCGGACGCAACGCAAGTAGGCGCTCCCATGCCGGGCATGGTCGCGAGCATCGCCGTCAGCATTGGCCAGAAGGTGAAGGAAGGCGAGACCTTGCTCACACTGGAAGCCATGAAAATGTTCGCTGCCATTTCCGCACCTTCAGCCGGAACGGTGAAGGAGATTTGCGTGAAGGTCGGCGAGAGCGTTGAGAGCAAGGATTTGCTGATTCGTCTGGCGAAGTAGCTCATTGATTGCTTGAAACTCGCCACCTAAACCGTACATCGCTTCTTCATGAAAGCCCTGACCCTCGTCGCACCCTCGTCGTTTGAATTTGGCGAAGCCGCATCGCCCCAGCCGGGCGAGGGTGAAGTCCTCGTGAGTGTCCGCGCCTGCGGCATCTGTGGCAGTGATCTCCATGGGATGGATGGTCGCAGCGGTCGGCGTATTCCGCCGATCATCATGGGCCACGAGGCGGCAGGGGAGATCACGGCGGTGGGCTCCGGCGTCAATGAATGGAAGATCGGCGAGCGAGTCACCTTTGATTCCACCGAGTACTGCGGCGAGTGCGAAAAGTGCCGCGGCGGCTATATCAATCTGTGCACCAATCGCAAGGTACTGGGCGTTTCCTGTGGCGATTATCGCCGTCACGGCTGCTTCGCTGAAAGCGTGGTGCTGCCCACCCGCATTCTTTACCGCATTCCCGAATCGCTGCCGTATGAAAAGGCAGCCTTTGCCGAGCCTGTGGCCATCGCCTTGCATGCGGTAAATTTAGCGGAAGGCGTCGAAGTGGGTGAAGCCTTTGCCCCTGTGCCACAAACCGTACCGCCGCGCGGTAGTGCAGTTGTGGTAGGAGCGGGTCTCATCGGACTCTTGGTGATTCAGGCGCTGAAAGCCCGCGGTTGGGATCGCGTGGTGGCAATTGATCTGGACGATGCTCGTCTTGAGCTATCGAAAAAACTAGGTGCCGAAGCCGCCTTCAATGCGAAGACCGAAGGCCTTGCCCAGATGCTCCGTGCTCACTTCGGTGGCGATGGTGCGGATGCTAGCTTTGAAGTGGTGGGAGCTGGTGCTCCAATTGATCTCGCCATCCGCAGTGTCCGAAAGGGCGGCCAAGTGGTGCTAGTGGGCAATCTCCAGCCGAGTGTTCCTTTCCCATTGCAGGAAGTGGTGACTCGCCAGCTCACGCTCAAGGGTTCCTGCTCATGCGCTGGTGAATACCCCGAAGCGATTCGTCGCATTGAAGACGGCAGCATCCAGGTGACTCCCTTGCTCAGCATCGTGGCACCGCTGGAGGAGGGCGCTGAATGGTTCCACAAGGCTACTCAGCCGGGCAACGGATTGCTCAAGGTGGTGTTGAAGCCTTGAGTTAGTTGAGGGCTTGTTGATAGTGGTTAGCTGATGGTTGATAGACTGAAACTGGATCGTCCATCAACTATCAGCCATAAACCACCAACTCACTAGCGCTGGACCTTGGCATCGCCGCCTTCGGCCAGCTTCATCACTTCGGACAGCGTGGCCATGCTGTTGTCGCCAGGGGTGCTCATGGCCAGGGCTCCGTGAGCGGCACCGAGATCAAGAGACATCTGCGGCGACTGGCCGCTGAAGAGGCCGTAAACGAGGCCGCCAACAAAGCCGTCGCCGCCGCCGATGCGGTCCAGAATATCGAGGTTCGGATAGTTGCGGGCGCGGACGAATTCGCCCTCGATCATCGCGCAGGCACCCCAGTCGTTGGAGGTGGCGCTGTGCACGCGGCGCATGGTGGCGGCTACCACCTGGATATTGGGGAAGGTGGTGCCCATCTGTTCCATGCCCGCCTTGAGGGTAGCGGCCTGGGCGGCGAAGATATCGCCAGGATCATTGTTCGCTGGCATGCCTGAGGGCTCGGCATCGCTGAGCACGCCAAACATTACATCTACATAAGCGGCGAGCTGCCGATTGACGGCCTGGGCGGCAGGGAAGCCGCCGCGCTCCTGCCAGAGGGAAGGGCGGTAGTTCAAATCGTAGGACACTATAACACCATGCTTTTTGGCCGCCTCACAGGCTTCGATGGCCAGGGCGGTGGTGGTTTCGGAAAGACCGGCCAGGATGCCGCCGGTGTGCAGCCAGCGCACGCCTTGCTTGCCGAAGAGATCATCCCAGTCAAAGTCGCCCGGCTTCATCTGAGATGCGGCGCTGTGGCCGCGGTCCACGCAGCCCTTGGCACCGCGCAAGCCGAAGCCACGCTCGGTGAAGTTGATGGGATTGCGTACCCGCTTGCCCATACCATCGTAGGGCACCCATTTGACGGGATCAGTATCCACGCCGCCTTGCAGGATGAGATCTTCCAGAAGGCGTCCGATTTCGTTGTCCGCCAAGGCGCTGAGCAATCCAGTGCGCAGACCAAAGCAGCGGCGCAGGCCGCGTGCCACGTTGTATTCACCGCCGCCCTCCCACGCCCTGAAGGTGCGCGAGGTCCGGATGCGCGACTCGCCGGGATCGAGACGCAGGAGGACCTCACCAAGAGCGAGAAGATCGTAGCGGCATTCAGAGGCAGGACGGAGGGCGAGAGGCATGGCGCAGAAAAGCAAGCTTGGGCACCTGCGCAAGACTCGTGTTGTCACGCTCGTGGCTTGACGTCTTCGTTCACCGCTATCACCATCGCGCCATCATGCTCCGTTTCTTTTCCCGCTCATTCCCCACCGTCGCCATTGCTGCTGTGGCGTTGTCACTGTGTTCCTGTGAGAGCACCCAGCACCGTTTTGCCAGTGCCAGTCCCGCGCCGGGAACGGTGGTAAACTGGCCTGGGATGCCTTACACCGAGGTTCGGGCTTTTTGCTACGATTACACGAAGGAGACCTCCCCTTCCTTCTTCATCAATGGCCGCATGCACAAGGGTGTGATGGACCCGAAGGGAGTGAAGCTGGACGCTGATCAGACCCGGCGCTTGCTCAAGCTTATCACGACTTCGCAGCCTAAGGGGCCGCGCACGCCCTGCTACGCGCCTCACCACGCTTTCGTCTTCTATAATGCCCAAGGCAAGGTGGCTGCGTACTTTGAGATGTGCTTCGGCTGCAATCAGCAGCGCAGTCATCCCGCCGGTACACCGGAATACATTGATCGCACCCGCTTGTGGGAACTGACCGGCGAGCTCGGTCTGCCGATTGGATCGGGCAACAAGTTTTACACGGACGCTTGCAGCCTGGGTGTGCCGCATCGTTGAGCCGGCTTGGCGGGGCATAAAAAACCCGCTCTTTTCAGAGCGGGTTTTTGGGAAAAGATCAGATCAAGCGGCTAGGCCGGAGCCCATGCTGTCGCTAGCCTCTTCACGAGCGGCGCGATAGCTCACCATCGCCTGCTTCATGGGGTCCCAAAGATTGGAACGGAAGCATCCAAGGATGTCACGGGGATGAAGGGTGGTAACGGCAGGCGTCTGCAACTCAGGGATCGCAGCCATGGCTTCTGGCAGGCGGTAAAACGGTATCGAAGAGCTGAGGTGATGCACGTGGTGGTAACCGATGTTGCCGGTGAACCAGTTCATGATAGGGCCAAACTTGAAGTAGCTTGAGGTCTCAAGCGCCGCCTGGAAGTAATCCCAATCTTCGCCCATGTAGATGCGGGTGCCGGGATAGTTGTGCTGCGCATAGAACAGGTATGCACCGATGCCGGAGGCCATGATGGCTGGCAGCAGGTAGCCAAAGAA
>JAQGPI010000583.1 GCA_028293175.1 Verrucomicrobiaceae bacterium
CTCGCAGAAAAAGTTTGGGCGCAATCACTTGCCATGGAGAAAGCCAGCGAGATTCTGAGCCAGCAGTTTCCTGAGTTTCCGAAACCCACCTGCGACAGGGCGCTTAACGAAGCATGCGTTGACGCTCGATGAGAGAAGAAGTGATGGGCTACGCCAATATCTGGCTCACGACCCGCGCTTCGGGGTTCTCCACCAGCGTCTGTTCAACACCATTGCGCTTGTAGCTGAGCTTCTTGGCATCAAGGCCGAAGAGGTGCAGCAGCGTCGCATGGTAATCGTAGTGGTTCACCACATCGGTCACCGCTTTGTGGCCGAATTCATCAGTCGCACCGTGGATGTGACCAGCTTTGAAGCCGCCACCGGCGACCCACATGCCGAAGCCGTAGGTGTTGTGATCGCGGCCTACCTTGGCGCGGTTGTTTTTGCCGCCAGCGCGGTTTTGAATCACGGGCAGACGGCCCATTTCACCACCCCAATGGACGACGGTGGTATCAAGCAGCCCACGCTGCTTCAAATCGGTGACCAGAGCGGCGGCGGGCTGATCCACGTACAAGCAGGCGGCGGGCAGGGCGGTGGCGATGGCGGCGTGGTGATCCCAGGTCTGGTTGCCGGTGAAGAGAGAGACAAAACGCACGCCGCGTTCCACCAATCGACGGGCGATGAGACAGCGCGAGGCGAACTCGGTGCAGGCCGGATTGTCGATGCCGTAGAGCTTGCGCGTGGCCTCGCTTTCCTGGCTGATATCCATGGCTTCCTTGGCGGCCGTTTGCATGCGTGCGGCTAGCTCGAAGCTCTGGATACGGGCCTCAAGATCGCTTTCGCCAGGGCGGACTTCGGCGTGCTCTTCATTGAGCCGCTGCACGAAGCTGAGGTAACGCTTTTGCGCATCGCCCTTGAGCGACATGGGCGCATCGAGATTGAGGATGCGCGGCTCCTTGGGCCGGATCACGGTGCCCTGGAACAAAGAGGGCAGCCAGCCGTTGCTCCAGTTGTCCACGCCGAGCACAGGCACGCCGCGCGGATCGGTGAGCGCCACATAGGCGGGCAGATCCTGGTTCTCAGAGCCGAGACCGTACGTCACCCAACTGCCGAGCGTGGGCCTGCCGCCGAGCGCAGTGCCATTGAGCAGGGCGTAAATGGATTGGCCGTGGTTGTTCACGCCAGTGTGCATGGAACGGATGAGCGTGACGTCATCGACGATGCGGGAGAAATTCGGCAGCAGCTCGGAGACTTCCAGGCCCACCTGCCCGTACTTTTTGAACTTCCAGGGCGAGCCCATCACCTCGCGGCTGGCACCGGCGGCGTCATCGTACTTCACATCGCCGGGGAAATCCTTGCCATCCAGGCGGGTCAACTCCGGCTTGGGATCAAACAAATCCACATGGCTGGGGCCGCCCTGCATGAACATGGAAATCATTGCCTTCGCCTGTCCAAATCCGTGCGGCGGCTTGGGTTTCAGATCGAAATGCTGCGGCTGCATCATCATCGGATTGGCCAGCAGGCCCTGCTCCTGCAGCAGAGTGGCGAGTGCGATGGTGCCCATGCCATAGGCACCGGAAAGGAATTTGCGACGATCGAGAAGGGGAATGGACATGACGGGGGCGCGTTAATCGTAATACGACGCGAGAAGGCGGGATCTAACGAAGCAGAAGCAGGTGCCGTGCCGGATTACTCCGCCTCGCGCCCGACCTCACTCGCATACCGGTCCACATAGGCTAAAAAAGCCTCGTTGCGGGTGGCAAGAAACTCGCGCGCTTGTTGCAAGACCGGGGTCAAAGCGGGTTCCAACTTTGGCTGGAGCTTCGCGATCACAAGGTAGCGGTCCGACAACTCCATCAGCTTCTCGCGCGTCAGTTTCTGCGTCACTTTTTCATGAGCAAACTCGCGGAAGTAATCGCGGAATTCCGCGGACTCCTTCATCAGCCGCTTGAAAAGGCGCGCGCGCAGACCTAGCAGCACCCATTGGAAAGGATCCTCGGCGAACATCTTCGTCCTTTCCACGTCGCCTTCAAAACCACGCTTGAAGGCGCCGTCCAAATCCCAGACCAGCGACTGCCACGCGGCCTTGGGATTATCCTGGTCGCGGTAGAATCCGCCCTGGTTGTTATCCACCGTTATCGTGTAGCTCATGGTCACCACCCAGGCGCACAAGTCCTGCAAATTGAAGCGGGTAGCGGCGTCCTGAAAGGTCATGCGCGCGGACATTTTGCGCGTCCATTTGTCCAGCGCCTTGTAAGCAACGGTCTCTTCCGTGGCCTTGTCTTTCAGACGTACCCAGTCGAAGTTTTGCAGGCCAAAGTGGCTTTTTACAAACTCCTCAGACTGCTGTTCATACACGAAGTATGGCGCGTCGATACGGGTGCCGTTCAGGTAAACGATGGCCGGGGCGTGCTTGCTGGTTTTGCAACCTACGAGGTCGGCGATGTCCGTGGCCAGCGCGCCCAGATAACGGTCAATATGCGAGGCTCCCACCAGCAGGAACTGCCGTGCGGGCGGGGTCTCGGGACCAAAGAAGAGCCCGGGTGGAGAGAGGTTCGTGCCGCAGTAATCTTTGCGAAACACCATGGCAAAACTCTTCACCTGAATCTGGCGGCTGAGCCCCCCGTGCACCCGCAGGCCCAAGGGGCTCTCGACAAAAAGATCGTTGCCGAGACGCGCCGAAAGCCAGGTGAGCCGCTCTGAATCATGGCCGCGCATCATCGGATGAGTGATGATACCGCGCTCGGTGCCAAACAGGTCCTCGCTATCGCACACCAGCGAGACCTCCATCACACCCGGCGGCAATGTCTTGTCAGCGGCCGGAAGCAAAGCAGTGGAGGGCAGGATGCCGGCCTTCAATTTCTCCTCATCAGGCGGTGGGCAAGGCTTGCCATACAAGGCCACGGCTGCGGCACTATTGGAAGCCAAGCGCGCCGGACTGTGGCGCATGGGGCTGATCTTGATCAAGCCCTGGCGCAGCATTTCAGAGTTGCGCTTGGTGAAGCGGTCCAGCCCCGGAATGAGGTCGGGCCCCTGGCGCTCTCGATACTGCTCAAGCCCTGTGGTGGGCAGGGCATCAGCCACCACGGCCAGCCCCATCAGCAAAGCCAGCGATGCCATCGCCAGATACGTCGAGCGCATTCGATGATCGGACGGCATCCTCATGACTGCTGGTTCAACCGTTGGCATGGCCGCTGTAGTAAAGGCCGAGCGTGGCATCGGGCACTTCTTGTTTAATGGCCTGCTCCAGTTGGGAGGACTGCATGGGCGTCACGCGCTTGAAGGACCACGTCAGCACGCAGTCTCCCCCTTGCGTTGAAAGGCTGTCAAAGGCAGGCTTGGTAAGATGGCTGTCGATCAGCTTGATGAGGTTTGGCAGCGCAGCCTGATACTGCGCCGTGCTGCAACGGATCACCAGCGTGCCCGCACCTGAGCGCGGGCAAAGGAAGGCAGGCTGCCAGCGCAGCAGCAGCAAGGCCACGAAAGTGGTGGCCAGGATCACCAGCAGGAACGCCACATTGAAAGAGGCGCAGCACAGTGCGGAGGCGATCACCAGCATGATGAAGCCGATCTCCTCGGGCTCCTTGATCGGCGTGCGAAACCGCACAATCGAAAGTGATCCGAGCAGGCCCAGCGACAGTGGCAGCGAGAACTGCACACAGATGAAGATGGCGGCCGTGGCAATGCTGATCAGCGGAAAGGCCCGGTGGCTGTTGCTGCCTGTCGCGCGTGATCCATAGAACATGCTGTAGGCCCACGAAAGCACCAGCGCGGTGGCCAGCGCCGCCACAAGGCTGAGCGAGAGAGTGGCAAGGCCAAGGTCAGCGACGTGACGCGTGCTGCTGCCAAACATCATGGTATGCAGCGAGTCCTGAACGGTTTGCCATTTCATGCGTGGAAGTCGTCGGGAAGGAGTTGCATCACAGTGAGGAAATATTTCGAGATGGAAGCACGCTGTGCGCCAAAACGCGGCAGCGCACGCAAGACGGGCACGAGGTCTGTGCTGCCGCCTTTTTGCTCGAACACATCGTGCGTCAGCTCCACATTCTGGGCGGGCGGCAGGAGCGCGAGATTGGTGCGCGTGCAGCGGATGTGCGAGTCGAGACAGAAAGCCTCGGGGAACAAGGGATGCTCGTAGCGGTTGCGCTGGTAGCGCAGCTCCAGCACCGGTTTCAGCGGCGCGCAGGGCAGCCAGCCCTCTCTGGGGCAATGGCTGCGGAACAGGCTTTCGAACAAGGGCGCGTCGAGTGGGGTATCACACAGCTCCCGTGCGGAAACGGGCAGGGGACTGCGGTACTTGTGCCGCACCGCGCCCTGCTTGGCCTTGATTTCGATGAAAGCGGGCACAGGCAGCGGATTGCCCCGGCCATCCTCATACCAACGCAGGCGGTACTTGGTCTTGGAGTAATAGCTGAACGTCTTTTCGTGCAGGGAGGCATTCTCCTCCGTGTCGAAATACAAGGAGCACAGCGTGGAGACGGCAAACTTCGGATGCGGCCGCAGGGTTATTTCCAGCCAGCGGCGCAGCGTTTCCGACCGGTGCCGGGGGACATGGAATTTCAGCTCCTGCTCGCCTGCGGGCAGGGCTTGCGCAGCCTGGGGAGGGGGGGCAAACAAGGAAGCTGACATGAATGAAAAATGACAATTTCGTCATACGAGAGCTGGGTTGAGTTGCAAATGCTTTGTGCAGCCTAAAGCAGACCCTAATGCCACGTCTCATCCCCTCTGATGGCGGCCTGTCATCAGAGGACATCGATGGCCCGCGCTTTATTTGCACGCGAATGGCGTTTGATAGGGAAGCGAGGGGTAGGTATTGAAGACCACCCTCGCCATCACCTTTCCCACCTCCTTGATTCGCATGCCACGGGCTTCCCTTTCTTCCACTGTTCGCCGCTGGTGCAGCGCCATCGGCCTGCTCCTGCTTCTGGCTGCCCGGCCTGTATCCGCCCACCCTTTGCAGGCCGAGCCGATCAACCATCCGTATGTCTTCACCTTTGATCAGTTCCATCTGTCGGAGGACCCCGATGAGACATTGGTAAACGGCGGCCTGCTCCTGATGGCGGAGGCCAATTGCATCGCCTGTCACGCAGCGTCTGAGCAGTGGCAGCAGCAGCTTGCACCGCGTCCCGGCCCCAATCTGGCCGGCGTGGGCTCGCGTCTGGATGCCGACACGATCTGGCTGATGGTGCGCAGCCCGCAGCATCGGAAGAAGGGCACGCTGATGCCCGGCATGTTCACTGGCGCGGAGACCGATCCGGAGAAGGTGGAGGCGCTCACGCAGTACCTGCTCACGCTGAAGCAGTCAGTGGAGGCCATGCCCGCAGGCAGTGCGGACAATGGCAAGAAATTGTATCACACTGTCGGATGTGTTGCCTGTCACGAACCGGCCACCGATTATCGCCCGCCCACCGCCGCCAAGGATGCGAACATCGACCGCCCCGGCAACGGCTCCAATCCGCTGGCGCTGGCCGATGCCTACGATGTGAATGCGCTGGGGCGCTTCCTCATGAACCCGCATGATTTCCGGCCCGCGGGCCGCATGCCTTCGCTGCATCTCACCGTGCAGGAAGCCGCCGATATCGCCGCCTACCTGCACATCGGCCGCACAGCGGAGAAGGCCGTGGAGCGTGCCGCGCTGAAAATTGCGCCACAGACCGCCGCCGCGGGCCGCGCCTTGTTTGTGGAGCAGCGTTGCACCGTTTGCCACAGCACTGGCGAGGCCACCATGGAGAAGCGCGCAGCGAAGCCACTGAACCAGCTGAAGGGCGAAGGCTGCATCGCTGAACGTCCGATGGCTGGTGCACCGCGCTTTGATTTCAATCCGCTGCAACGTCGCGCGCTCGCCCTTGCCTTGAAGCACGTGCTCAAGACGGCACCGGAGTCGATGACCGCCCATCAGAAGATGGACTGGCAGATGCTGCGGCTCAATTGCTACGCCTGCCATGATCGCGATGGCAAGGGCGGCCCGGAGGATGCGCGGGCGCAGTACTTCATGG
>JAQGPI010000436.1 GCA_028293175.1 Verrucomicrobiaceae bacterium
GTGGCAATAGTGGAGCGCGGGTTCGGCGCTGAGTGCCTTTGCTCGATGGCCACTGCTGGCGACAGCCCTTCAATGAAGTCCACATTGGGCTTCTCCATCTGATCCAGAAACTGCCGAGCATAGGCCGAAAGGCTCTGCACGTAACGCCGCTGCCCTTCCGCATACAGTGTATCAAAGGCCAGCGATGACTTACCCGAACCGCTCACACCCGTCAGCACCACCAAGGCGTCGCGGGGAATGTCCACGTCGATGTTGGCAAGGTTGTGCTGGCGCGCGCCACGCACGCGGATGAAGTCGGAAGACATGCGGAAAAGGAAGTTCTCAGTTCCTAGTGCTGAGCGCGTAGTGCAAGGGAGAAGTTAAGCGCGCCACGGTACTACTTCACATGGCCGAGCATCCAGGCCGCAATCGTGGCGTAAATGGGAAAATCCGTGATCAGCACGTTGTTATGATCCGCACCTGGAATCTCTACCCATTTTTTCTCCAATGAAACCGGCAGCGCAGCGAAGAGACGTTTGCCGCAATCCATCGGAATCACGCTATCCGCCGTGCCGTGGGCGATGAGCGTGGGCATGGTGAGCGCAGGTACCACGTCGATGGATCTGATGGAGCCTAGTGTCAGGCCGGTCTTTTTCTCAAACACCCAGCCTGCACCGCTTTGCCAAAGCCCGCCCAGAAATGCGCCGACATGCGAAGTGGCCTGCTCATGTACCGCATTTTCAAAGGTGTCAAAGCTGCTGATCACGCCAAGCGCGGCCCACCGTTGCGGATGCTTTGCCGCAGCCTGGATAGCCACAGCACCTCCCATAGACATGCCTATCAATCCAGCAGGCGCTGCGGCGAAGTGAAAGCGTGCGGCTGCCGCATCAAGCAGGACGCCCGGCATTTCCGCTTCCTTCATTCCATAACAGGCTAAGGTGCCGGGATGATCGCCATGCCCTGGCAGATCCGCCAACAAGCAGCGATAACCCACGGCGCACAGGCGTTCGGCGATGAGCAAGTAGTCCTCCTTGCGGCCTCTGCGACCATGCAGCAACATCACGGTGCCAATCGCGGAGCCGGGAGGCGGTAGGACTAACTGCTGTTTCGCCAATTGATCGCGCACGGTCTGACCGCGTGGCCCTAGAGTCACGCCCTTTAGCGGTTCTACCAAGATACAAGGCGTGCCATCAGCGGCAGTAAAGGGCTTCAACGCTACTCCATGGGCCGCCGGATTGGCGAGGAATTCACGATGATAGTCCTGCAAGGCGCGTCGTGGCGGAGAGGCCATCTGATTGCCGCCCCACCAGCATGCTAAGGCCCAAAGGGAAACCAAAGCTAGAGCTACCAGCATGAGGCGTTTCTTCATTCGCCGAAGTGGCTAACGCAACGCCTGCGTGCCAGTCTTGCGCGGAGGTGGCAAGATTGTTTTAGAACTAGAAGCAGCGGACCCGGCAACATTGACGACGGTGGGGGGCATCACCACAGCCGAGCATTGAGGGCACTGCACCGGCGAGGGTGCCGACGTCTTCGGCGCGTTGAGCATCTCCAGGCAGGCAGGACAGGAAAAACTGAGCATCGCATCCGATGCGTCGCCCGCTTCACCCGGCTTCGAAGCACCCCCTGAACGGGGGCGCACCTCAATTTTTTTGACGTCTTCAAACCGCTCCTGTGAGGGAGAATGCTGTGAAGCAAAGGGATTGGGATTGCCGGACGACATGGGCGGAGTGTAAGGGAAGCCGGACGGGATGCAAAAGGCTAGTTGCCCTGCCGGGTAGCCAGATGCTCCACGCAGATCTTCGACCAGGACTCTAGGTTATCGGCATTCGCCACCAGCTCGGCCAGCGGCACGAATTGCAGGTCCTGAATGGCGTCTTCATTGGAAGCCACATCATCGCTGGAAAGTTCAAAGAGATGCACAACACCGAGATGCACCTGACCCACTTCGTTGCTGTCGTCATTGATCAAACCAATCACGGTCTGCGTATGCGTGCCGCCGATCCGCAGCTCTTCGGCGATCTCGCGCTCGATGCTGTTGTAATACATCTGCTCGCCCAGATGATCCTGGCTCTTGTCCACCGGATTAATGTGGCCGCCAATGCCCACGCTACGCTTGGCGTGCAGGCGCTTCTCACCGCCCTTGCCACCGCGTGTGTAGCAGAGGTAGCGGCCAGCGTGATGAAAGATAGAATACGGGATCAACTGCTTATGAGTCGGGTCCAGTTCCGCTGCTGGGCGTTCCATGAAGAAATTGTTCGCCGTATCTAGCATTGCGGGCAAGTAGCGTTGAACTTCAGGCTGAAAGCCCTGGAAGCTGCCGATTTCATCGAAGAGACTGCGCGAGATGACGAGGACGTGTTCCATGATAAGGCGCGCAGTGTGGGTGGCGGTCCACAGGTTGCAATGCAAAAGTGCCCGGACTCCAAAGGCCATCAAATGGCGGGGGCAACGACATCGGCCAACCCGCCGTCGCCGTGCATCACCCTTATCTCACAGCCGATCGGCGACCTCTGATTCGCCAATATCACGGTGACGTCGCGAAAGTACTGATGGAGCGAACGTGCTATTTCATCAG
>JAQGPI010000439.1 GCA_028293175.1 Verrucomicrobiaceae bacterium
CGTCCTCCTCTTCGTCATCGGAGTCATCTTCAGCATCGTCCTCTTCTTCGTCATCGGAGTCATCTTCAGCATCGTCCTCCTCTTCGTCATCGGAGTCATCTTCAGCATCGTCCTCCTCTTCGTCGTCGGAGTCATCTTCAGCGTCGTCCTCCTCTTCGTCATCGGAGTCATCTTCAGCATCGTCATCGGAGTCATCTTCAGCATCGTCCTCCTCTTCATCATCGGAGTCGTCTTCTTCCTCGTCGGAGGACTCCACTTCTTCGGACTCCGCTTCTTCCGACGATTCTTCTACCTCCTCCACCTCTTCGATGGAGAACTCCTCAATCTCTTCCCAACTCTCCTCCTCCACGTACTCCGTGTATTCGGAGTATTCCTCCACGACTTCATCGTTGTATTCCTCGATGCGGAAGGTGGAGAACAGATCCCAAGCCACCACAGCGTAAGCCGCAATGGAGAAGGCATTGATGACGAAGTCAACGCCGCGCCCGCCATTCACCACGGGCTTCGCATCTTCCAACCAGGTGTCCTGGGGGGAAGGCAGCATCTCGGTGGGGATGAAAACCCAGCAGTCGCCATCATTGAACTTGGGGTTCATGAGGTAGTTGTAGGGCATGTAGCAGTAGCCCTTGTCACCCCAGTCATCGCCCCATGAATTGCGCACGATGAAGACTTCCTCCACATCGGAGTAGCCCACGCAGCACATGGAGTGGCCGCCATGTTCCTTGCGGCCCAGATCCTTGGGATCGGGCATAGGCACCACGCCGCCGCGCTTGTTGCAGTCATCAAAGGAATCAAACAGCACGCAGCCGAATACGATGGGAAGGCCTTCCGCAAGGCACTGCTTCCAGGCCTCAAGTTCCAGAGGCACCTGTGCACGATCCTGCACGCGCATGGGTCCGCCCTCTTCATACGAGCTGCGGTTTGGCTTCTTCAGCAGCAGCTTCTTCTCAAACGGCCAAGTTTTCTCCGAGCAGGCGCCAAAATCGCTCAGCCCTTCCATGGCGAGCTGGATCACGCTGCCAGCGTCTTTGTTCTGGTCGCCGTTGCGCCAGCGGGCGTTGTAATAAACGTACAGGCGGCTGACATCGAAGTCCTCCCGGCCTTGTCGGCGCGCCCAGTACTCATAAGCGCCCGCTACGGCATTCGCTACGCAACTGCTGGTTTGTCCCTGATCCTCAACCGGGCTCATGAAGGGCCTCAAGTCCACCTTTTTGGGCAGCTTGGCATTCTTGATGGACTCCTGGGCTTCGTAAGTGGGGGCATCCGGTGCCGCTTTCATGGCGCGGTAGCCGGCTGTGACGTGGACCTTTCCTTTCGAATCTTTGCTCTTCAACGCGGGGTTTTTATCCTTTTTCATGTCTGCGTAAGTAATGCATGTCGATGGAGGGAACCGGTACAGCAGGGCACACGCCGCACCGCCGGTTGCCCCGCCAACCGCTACTAATAACCAACAGCAATGACGTAGCGCAACTCTTGGCGCTGCTATCCGTGCTGTTTTTTATGAACTTTTTCCTAACGCAGCCAGCGAGCCACTTTTCAGCGCACTGCCTCACCTGGCGGGCAGCACTTTGGTGATCGCACCTGCCACCGCCTTGGCCTGCATTTCGCGGCCTTCCGGTTTCCAGTGGAACATGTCGCCAGCCGCGAGTTTCAAGTGGGCCTGCATGAGGCCGGCGAGATCATTGATCGCCACGCCTTCTTCTTCCATCACCTTCGTCGCCATGGCGTTGTGGCGCTCGATGATGGGCTGAATTTCGCGGTTGGGCTGCTCCGGGTGGTCCTTTTCCGTGACAGGCGTGATGGTGGCCCATACTAGCTTTGCCTGCGGCGCCGCTTTCTTCATTGTCTCCACCATCTGGAGGGTGAGCGGTTCGAATTGTCCTTCCGGGATGCGGCCCGCCTGCCAGCCGTGTAGGCCTAAATTGAAATGAATCACTGCGTACTTTTTCGCTCCCAGCATCTCCGTCAGGATCTTCGACAATCCCTTGTCCGCCTGCGTAGTGGGCGTGATCCAGGCATCAATATTCGCCTTGCCTTCCAGCGCTTTCTGCACCGAGGCCAGATAGCCGTTCAGAATCGAATCCCCGATCATGAGCACCTTCGGCAGGGTGGCATCCGTCACCACCGCCTCGCGCAGGCCCCACTTGCCACCCTTAGCGGGCAGGCGCTTGTCGGTTTCTGTTTGAGCGGGTACCGGCGATTGGGCGTGAAGAAAAGAGACCGCGAGAAGGAAGAGCGGCAGAAAAAGGCGTGACATGGCAGTCTCAACGTTTGTCCGGATGTCAGTCTTCCGCCACTCTAAAGCGCCTGCAAATTGACCACAGCTTCATTTCCCTTCATTCAGCAAACGAAACGTGACATTCACTTTTACGCGGATCGGAATCCTCCCTGGAGCCATGCTTCCGCCGCCTTCGTCCGCTTCTTCAGTACGCTGCACTGTCTGCGCTACATTGTTAAAACTCATATTGTTCGCTCTTCCTAAGCCGGCAAAAATGTCTTCCGAGATCGTGAGCACCTCGCCCACTTTCGTGTCGAGGGCGCCCGCCATGGCTATCGCTTTCTCCCTGGCCGCGTGCAGCGCTTTGATCCGGGTTTCTTTGGTAAGCTCGATGCGTTTGGAATGATCTAGAGTCACGCCTTTCACCGACACGCCGCTCTGGTTTGCCAGTTTGAGCCACACCTCCTTGTAGCCCGCCATGTTCGTAAGAGTGAACGACACCATCGTCGAGGCGAAGTACCCTTCCTCTACGCTTTCATTATTGCGGTAAACGACATTGCGTCCCAGCTCCACTTCCGTCGTCTGCAGGTTCTTGTCCTCCACTCCCAATTGCTTCAGCAGAGTGAGCACTGCCGAAGTGACCGTCGCGTGCTTGTCCGCCACTTTTGCCAGTTCCAGACCTGTGTTCCTAACCTCAATTGACCAATTCATCTGGTCCGGCCTCACCTCCGTAACAGCGGTGCCTGAGACCGATATGTTCGGGGTAACGGCCGATTCCGCCTTCGCGTTTACCCACAAGCCAGCACCGAGAAACGCCCAGAGGAACATCCAACGCTTTTTCATCCGTGGATAGCATAAGAAAAACGCCAAGGCGTCAAACCAATAGAGGAGACACGTTGGATAAACCCCATCTCCGCCAGTCCAACAAAGCATGCCCCCTTTCCGGTTCGCTCGGAAATTCGGCAACTTGTCAAAACTTTTTTGGCAAGATTGAAACGGTCACCTCGTTTCAGCGCGCAGCAACCCACTGTCCCCTTTCCTGATCCATGAAAACTTCACTCCTGCTCACCCCGCTGCTGGCGCTCGCCCTGGGCTTCGGCGTTTCGGCGTCTGCCGCCTCCATGCCCGAGTCGGCGAAGATTGATGCAATCCTGGCCAAGGAATGGCAGAAAAACAACCTCAAGCCCAATGAACCGGCCACGGATGAGGTCTTCCTCCGCCGCATTTATGTGGACATCGCGGGCCGCATCCCCACCCGCGCAGAGGCAGAAGCTTTCCTCAACAACACAGACAAGGACAAGCGCACCAAGCTGATCGACACCCTCCTGGCGAGCGATGGCTACACCGCGAACTTCTTCAATTACTACGCCGACATCCTGCGCCTCCAGACCGACACCAAGGGCGCTCTCACCGGTTATGCTTGGGCCGACTGGCTGAAGGGGGCCCTGAAGAAGAACCAGCCCTGGGATGCCATGGTGCGTGAAATGGTCACTGCTGATGGTGCTTCTTGGGACAATGGCGCGGTGGGCTTCTACATGCGCGATCAAGGCATGCCTTTAGACCATCTCGCCGCCACGGTGCAGGTCTTCCTTGGCACCCAGGTCGTCTGCGCCCAGTGCCACAACCACCCCTTCGACAAGTGGACGCAGATGGACTACTACCACATGGCAGCCTTCACCTTCGGCACTGATGCGAAGAAGGGCTATGGCATCGGCCTGGAAAGCAAGGTGGCGGAGTCGATTGGCAAAGGGAAGGGGGCCCGGAAATCCCCCGAGGCCCAGGCTTTACGCAAGGACTTCAAGGAAGTGCAAGAGTCGATGAAGGAAGTCTCCAAGGTGCTGCGCTACACCACCGTGGCCACCACTGACAAGCTGCCAAAGCTGCCGCACGACTACAAGTATCCCGATGCGAAGCCGAATGAAACGGTGCAGCCCAAGACCATGTTCGGCGAAGACGCGACGCCCAAGGAGGGCGAATCCCGTGCCGAAGCCTTCGCCAAATGGATGACCGCGCCGGAGAACCCACGCTTCACCCTGGTGATCGCCAACCGCCTGTGGAAGCGCACCATGGGCATGGGCCTGATCGAACCGGTGGATGAAATCACGGACTCCACCACGCCTTCCAACGCTGAGCTGATGACCTATCTTGAGAAGCTGATGCTAGACAAGAAGTTCGACCTCAAGGCCTACCTGCGCGTGCTCTACAACAGCGATGTGTATCAGCGCATGCCGAGTTCGAAAGACGTGGCCCTGGGCGAAACCTACCACTTCACCGGCCCGCTGATGCGCCGTATGAGCGCCGAGCAGGTATGGGACAGTGTAGTGACCCTTATCAAGGGCAATGTGGACACCCGCGCGGCGGAAGGCAACGAGGGCGCGGAGCGCAAGCTTGATGCGCTGGGCAAACTCTATGATACCCTTAACGCCAAGGACCCGCGCGAGCTGATCGCCCAGATCAAGGGCAGTTCCAACGCCTCCGATCCGGTAAAGGACGCGAAGATCAAGGAGATGACGGCGGAAATGAGCAAGCTGCGCCGCGATGGAAAAAAGGAGGAGGCGCAGAAGCTTTCCAGGGAGATCAACGCCATGCGCAAGGGCGAGAAAAAGGATGCCTTCACCGCCGTGCTGGGTAACGAAGGTGCCCGCGAATTTCAGATGGAGTACCGTGCAGGCGGCGTCAGGGCCAAGGGCGGAAAGAACAAGGACAACGCCCTGGTCAAGGCCTCGCTCAGCCGCGAAGAGATGCAAAAGATCCGCTCGGAAGCCGGTGGCGACAAGAAGAAGGCCCAGGCCATGATGGAGAAGGCGCGGCAGAAGCGCAATGCAGGCTCCGCCTTGCTCATTTCCGCCACCCGCGCTGCCGATTTGCCCAGCCCATCCCCTCGCGGCCACATGCTGCGCACCTTTGGCCAGAGCGACCGCGATACCATTGAGAACGCCAGCCGCGAGGCCGCCGTGCCCCAGGCCCTCAGCCTGCTAAACGGCCCAGTCGCCGATGCTTTGGTGAACGACAATTCCGCCTTCTCGCAGGATGTGCAGAAGGCCACCGGCGATGCCGCCAAGGTGGATGCCATCTTCCTCGGCCTGCTGTCTCGTCATCCCAATGACAATGAGAAGCAGATCGTCCAGCAGACCTTTGCCGAGCGCGGCGAGGCCGCTAAGGCCGATGTGGTCCACGCGCTGCTCAACACCGGCGAATTCCTTTTCATCAAGTAATCCCGCTCTTTCCGTCATCGTCCAAAGCCCCTGCCTCTTGTTGCCATGAATGCTCTCCTTCAGAAAGCGAACGAAATCACCCGCCGCGACTTCGTGTTGCGCGCTGCTAAGACCTGCCTGGGCGTCACTGCGGCCCCGCTGTTTTTGAATGGCCGCGCCCAGGCCGCCTTTGATGGCGCCTCGAAGGCGAAGCAGGTGCCCACGGCACGCAACATGATCTACCTGTACATGTCCGGCGGCATGAGCCATCTGGACACGTTCAATGCCCAGCCCGGCACTGATGAAGCCGGTCCGGTGAAGCACATCAAGACTTCCGCCGATGGCGTGCTGCTCAGCGAATATCTGCCGCTGACCGCCAACCACATGCATCACGTGGCGGTCGTAAATTCGCTCGCCTCCACGCAAGGCGCGCACGCACAGGGCAACTACTACATGCACACCAGCTACACGCTGCGCAGCACCATCAAGCACCCATGCATGGGCGCATGGATGTCGAAGTTCCAGGGCCGCAACAACCCCTCGCTGCCCTCCAGCGTCGTGGTTACCAATGACAGCAAGCACCCGGGCGCAGGCTTCTTCGAGGCCGCCGTGTCGCCGCTGATGATCAGCAATCCCACCACCGGCCTGCAAAACAGCAAGCGCCTTAACCATCTGAGCGAAGGCGATTTCGATTATCGCATGGGCCTCTCCCAGAAGCTGGATTCCGCCTTTCGTGCCCAGTACGATTACTCCGATCTGCGCGCCTTTGGCGACATCTACAAAGATGCGGTGAAGATCATGAAGAGCGAAGACCTCGCCGCCTTCGACCTGAATCAGGAGCCCGAGGCCATGCATGAATTGTACGGCAAGGACCCCTTCAACCAAGGCTGCTTGCTCGCCCGTCGCCTCGTCGAACACGGCGTCCGTTTCGTCGAAGTCGATCTCAACGGCTGGGACACCCACACCGACAACTTTGTGCGCGTGCCCGATCAGTGCGCCAAGCTCGATCAGGCGCTCTCCGCCCTGCTCGGCGATCTCGACAAGCGCGGAATGCTCGATGACACCCTCGTGGTGCTCACCACCGAGTTCGGCCGCACGCCCAAGATCAACGGCAACGAGGGCCGCGACCATTATCCCAAGGCCTTCTCCAGCATCATGGCCGGCGGCGGCATTAAGGGCGGCCAGATTTATGGCAAGACCGACAAAGGAGGCCATGAGGTCGTCGAAAACAAGGTCACACCCCCCGACTTCAACGCCACCATCGCCTACGCCCTCGGCCTTGGCCTCGACCAAGTGATCTTCAGCCCCAGCAAGCGCCCGTTCACCGTCGCCGACAAGGGCCAGCCGATCACCTCGTTGTTTGGCTAATAAAGACAGGCTCAGCATGCTGGAAAAAGCCCTCTCCGCTTCATCGCTACGCAGTACTTCTCGAAGGGAAGCCCTTGAGTAGCCGTGGGTGAAGCGAGCCTCGGCGAGTAAACCCACGGATTGCATGGTGTGGCGTTTCTACCGCGAAGCGGTAGCCCTATCGCGCCGCGAACACCCGTGTGATGTGATGGGCGCACCGCTTCGCGGTAGCACGTGCGGCTTCGCTAACCGTGGGTTTACTCGCCGAAAATCACTTCACCCACAGCTACTCAAGGCTGCTCTCCCGCCAGGTTTTCATAGCGGTGGGCGACATGCTAGGTCGTCGGTGAGCGAAGCGAATCAAGGTTTCGGCTTCAGCCGAATTGGGACCAGGCATACTGGATAAAGCACCCGGCCCGGCTCTGTAGTTGAGTC
>JAQGPI010000021.1 GCA_028293175.1 Verrucomicrobiaceae bacterium
TCTCGAATTCCCATTTGCACAGCACGCGACTCCCGCTAGTCTCGCGCCCCCTCTTTTAGAAGATAACAGACACGCATGGACACACCAATTCCCGGACAACGTTGGGTAAGCAACACCGAGACAGAGCTTGGGCTCGGAGTGGTCTTAAAAACGGAATTCGGACGCATGGAAATCTTCTTTCCAGCGGCAGGCGAGGTGCGCCAGTACGCGCTGAAGACCGCACCGCTGCGCCGTGTGCGCTTCAAGGAAGGCGACTCCATCAAGACCCACCAGGGTGACTCGCATGTGGTCGATTACGTGGATGAAAAGAACGGCCTCATCACCTACCTTTGCGACAAGGTGAAGGTGGTCGAATCCGAGCTCGCCGATACCATCAGCTTCAGCAAGCCGGAGGACCGCCTGCTGGCCGGTCAGGCTGATGAACTGCGTGTGTTTGATCTGCGCATCGAAGGCCTGCAACGCCGTGCCGCCATGCAGCAGTCGCCCGTGCGCGGCTTTGTCGGTGGTCGTGTCGACCTGCTGCCGCACCAGATGTACATTGCCAATGAGGTCAGCTCGCGGTTGCTGCCGCGCGTGCTGCTGGCGGATGAGGTGGGCCTGGGCAAGACCATTGAGGCCGGCCTGATCCTGCACCGCCTGCACACCACGGGTCGTGCGGGGCGCATTCTGATCCTGATGCCGGAGCCGCTGATTCATCAGTGGTTCGTGGAAATGCTGCGCCGCTTCAGCCTGCTCTTCAGCCTGTATGACGATGAGCGTTGCGAGGCCATCGAGAGCAACGAAGACAACGCCAATCCTTTCCTGGAAAGCCAGCTCGTGCTGTGCAGCATAGGCTTCCTCGCCGGTAACCCCGAGCGCGCGGCACAGGCTGCCGAAGCGGGCTGGGATCTGCTCATCGTGGATGAGGCGCACCATCTGGAATGGACGCCGAAGAAGGCGAGCGCCCAGTATAAGCTGGTGGAAAATCTTGCGGCCAAGACCCCTGGCCTGCTGCTGCTCACGGCCACGCCGCAACAGCTTGGTCCTGAGGGCCACTTTGCGCGTCTGCGTCTGCTGGATCCTGATCGCTATGATGATCTGGAAAAGTTCCTGGCAGAAGCCGGTCATTATGAAGAGGTGGCCCATGCCGTGGATCGCCTGCTGGAAGGCAAGGAACTGACCAAGAAAGACGAGGCGCTGTTCTCCACCAAGTCGCCGCGCATCGCCCAGCACTACAAGGACCTGCAAGGCGGCAACGAGGAATCGCGCCCCGCGCTGGTGGGCGAGCTGCTGGATGAATTTGGCACGGGTCGCGTGATGTTCCGCAACACACGTGCGGCGCTTACCGGCTTCCCGGAACGCAAGGCTTTGCTGGCTCCGCTGAAGGCCGTGGAAGGCGCGGACGCGGTGGACATCAAGGTGAAGTGGCTGGCGCAGTTGTTGAAGGACCTGGGCGAAACCACGAAGGTGCTGCTCATCTGCCGCACTCGTGAACTCGCGCTGAGCATTCATGAGAAGCTGCTGCACGAGATCGCCATCAGCAGCGGTGTCTTCCACGAGGGCATGCTGCTCATGCAACGTGACCGTGCCGCCGCGCACTTCGCGGATGAAGAGGGTGCGCGCATTTTGATCTGTTCGGAGATCGGCAGCGAGGGCCGCAACTTCCAGTTCGCCCATCATCTGGTGCTGTTCGATCTGCCGCTGGAGCCGGAACTGCTGGAGCAGCGTATTGGACGTCTTGACCGCATCGGTCAGAAGGAGGCCATTCAAATCCATGTGCCCTTCATTGAAGCCAGCGATGGCGAGGTGCTGGCCCGCTGGTATCACGAGGGACTTGGCGCGCTGGAAAGCAACATTCACGGTGCCACGGAAGTGCATCTGAAGGTGAAGAAGGAGCTGGATGCGCTGGTCGAAACCTATGACAAGCGCAAGCTCACGGCTTGCCTGAAGAAGACCCGCGAGCAGTGCGCCCAGGTGACGAAGAAGCTGGAGCGCGGTCACGACCGCCTGCTAGAACTCAACTCCTGCAAGCCTGAGAGGGCCGCTGCGATCATTGATCAAATTCACGCCGCCGATGACGATGTGGATTTTGAAGCCTTCTTCATCCGCCTGCTCGATCATCTGGGCATGCACATCGAGGAAGCTGCCGCACGCAGCTATTTCCTGCGTCCCGACAGTCTCAAAACGGATGCCTTCCCGTCGATTCCGGCGGATGGCACGACGGTGACCTTTGACCGCCTGCGGGCGCTCTCGCGTGAGAACGTGGGCTTTCTTACCTGGGATCATCCCATTGCGCGTGGTGCCTTTGATGCGCTGCTGGGCAGCGAGGATGGCAATGCTACCTCGGTAGTGTGGAAGGAAAGCGGCCAGGAAGGCATCTTGCTGGAACTGCACTACGTGGTGGAATGCATTGCGCCCGCTGGCCTACAAATTGAGCGTTTCCTGCCGCCGAAGGTGGTGCGCATCGTGGTGGACCACGCCCTTACCGAACTCACGGAGGATGCCGAGTATCGTGAAGCAAAAGTGAAGAAGGGCGATGCCTCGCGCCTGCTGGAAAAGCCGGTGATGCGCAAGAAGCTGATGCCTTCGATGCTGAAGCAGGGCGAGACCTTTGCCAACGAACGCAACGATGCCATCAAAGCCGCTGCCGTGGGCCGCGTAGAGGAACAACTCAATGCGGAGATCGAGCGCCTGGAAGACCTGGGCAAGATCAACAACCATGTGCGTGCTGAGGAAGTCGAAGCCCTGCGCCAGCAGAAGGAGGACCTGCTCGCCGCCATCGAAGGTGCGCGCGTGCGGTTGGATGCGCTGAAGCTGGTGATGCGGATGGTGTAGAGATTTCCAGACTGGAAGACACGAGATTTAAGACCTGAGGGAAGCCCTGCCACATCCGCCGCTGGCCTGACGAGCGATGTCAGAAAGGCGACATGACCTCTCCCTCCCACTCTCCCCGCCTACATCGCTTCCTCTTCGCACCGGTCGATATCGGGTGCTTGGTGTTCGTGCGGATCGTGTTCGGTGCGGCCATGCTCTGGGAGGTGTGCCGGTACTTTGTGGGTGACTGGATCAGCCACGATTTCATCGAGCCGGTGATGCACTTCACCTACTTCGGATTTGATTGGGTCAGGCCCTGGCCTGGAGTGGGAATGTACATCCATTTCGCTGTGCTCGGCATTGCGGCGCTGTGCGTCTTGCTGGGGCTGTTTTACCGCGTGGCGGCCACCGTGTTTTTCTTGGGCTTCACCTATGTGTTTCTGCTCGATGAGGCGCTGTACCTGAATCATTTCTACCTCGTCTGCCTGTTGAGCTTTTTGCTCATCTTTGTGCCTGCCGAACGCGCCTTTTCTCTGGATGCAAGGCGGCGTCCTCAGATTCGCACGAAGGTGGCACCGGCATGGGCGATGTGGCTGCTGCGCGCGCAGATCGGCATCGCGTATTTCTTTGGCGGCATTGCCAAATTGAACGCTGATTGGTTTCAAGGCGAGCCGCTGCGGGCTTGGCTGACCGAGCGCACGGATTTCCCCGTGATCGGCCAGTTTTTTCACGAGGAATGGATGGTGTATATGTTCGTCATCGGCGGGGTGCTGCTAGATCTGCTCGTAGTGCCGCTGATGCTGTGGAAGCCCACTCGGTTGCTGGCTTTCCTGGCGGCGACATCCTTCCACTTGCTGAATGCGCGGCTGTTCAATATCGGTGTCTTCCCCTGGCTGATGCTGGCGGCGACGGTCGTG
>JAQGPI010000055.1 GCA_028293175.1 Verrucomicrobiaceae bacterium
GCCTCGCATCCGCGCGCCGAGCTGTTTCTCAATGGCGAAAAGCTGGCGAACGATGATCCGCGCCTGGGGCCGAACTGGTACACGACGGATCTCTTTACCACCTATGGCCTGAAGTTCATCGACGAGGCGCTGGGGGAGAAGAAGCCTTTCTACCTGCACCTCTGCTACAATGCCGCGCACTTCTCGCTGCAAGCACCTGCGGAAGACATTGCGAAGTTCCGCGGCAAGTACAAGCAAGGCTGGGGATCGACGCGGGATGCGCGTTACGCGAAGCAGAAGAAGCTCGGCATCATTGATGAAAACTGGGCGAAGACACCGCGCCCGAGCGAGGTGAAGCTGTGGCAGGACGTGCCTGCGGAGGAACACGATCGTTTTGATCACATCATGGCGGTGTACGCGGCGGTGGTGAACCACATGGACAAGGCGGTGGGCGATCTGGTGGCGGGGCTGAAGCAGCGAGGGGTGCTCGACAACACGCTGATCTTGTTCATGAGCGACAACGGCGGCAATGCCGAATCCGGGCCGGACGGCAAGACGATTGGTGATCCCACTCAGGGTGATTCGGACTGGTTTTGCGGCATGAGCTGGGCCTTCGTGGAGAACTCACCGTTCCGCTTGTTCAAGCATTTCAACCACGAGGGCGGCATCGCAACGCCGCTGATTGCGCATTGGCCGGCGGGCATCTCGGCGAAGAACGAACTCCGCACCCAGCCGGGGCATCTCATTGATGTGATGGCGACATGCGTGGATGTGACGGGGGCCAAGTACCCGGCCGAGTTCAACGGCAAGCCTATCCTCCCAATGGAAGGTCGCAGTCTCGTCCCGGCCTTTGCTAACAAGCCCATTGAGCGTGATGCCCTTTACTGGGAGCATGAAGGCAACGCGGCGATTCGTGTAGGGGATTCGAAACTCGTTCGCCTCGGTCGCAACGGCAAATGGGAACTGTACGACATGAAGACCGACCGCACCGAACTGCACGATCTCTCGGCCGATCATGCGGACCAGGTGCAGGCATTGTCAGCGAAGTGGGAGGCTTGGGCGGAGCGGGCGCACGTGAAGCCCTATCCAGAGGAACGAAAAGGCAAAGGCAAAGGCAAAGGTAAGAAGAAGCAGGAGAAGGCTGAGTGATCGGCCTGAATCTTTTCAAAGACGTAGATTCATTGTCCCATGACGATCTCCCGCCTCCAAGCCCATCAGTACGTGGAGCAAGCTAAGCTGATTCATACTTCGCTGGATGTCTGGTACCGCACGCATCTGAACATGAATCGGTTTGGTAGTGACTGGCGACCATTCCTCCTGATGTCTGATGTGTATGAGGCGCTTGATCCGGGATGCGGTCTGGTGGTGTCCGATGAGGCAGGGGTAATGCTCGGCACGGCGTTCTATCATCCCCGTGAGACGCATGTGGGAGTGGGCGTGGTGAGCGTGCATCCCGATGCCTTTGGTCGTGGCGTGGCGAAGGCTTTGATGCAGGAGATTCTGAGCGTTGCCGATGGCAGGCCGCTGCGGCTGGTATCGAGTGCGATGAACATTGACTCCTTTTCGCTCTACACCCGCATGGGCTTCGTGCCGCAAGTGACGCTGCAATCATTGACGCTCAAGGTTCCAGCGGAAGGACTCCAGGGCGGGTGTAGCGGAGTGCGGGCTGCAACGATGGCCGATGTAGAAGCGATGGGAGAGCTGGAGTTCCGGCTCAACGGCGTTCGCAAAGACAAGGACTATCGGTTCTTCGTCGAGAACGCGTGGGGTCATTGGCGGCTGCTGGTGATGGAGAAGGCCGATGGTTCATTGGCGGGGTTCCTGGGTGCCAACGCACATCCTGCGGATCGAATTTTAGGGCCGGGTGTGGCGGAAGATGAAGCCGCAATGCAAGGGCTTGTGCAGGCGATGCTAGACAGGCATTTCCGCGGTACTGACATCGTCTGGATGGTGCCGGTGCGCTGCACCGGATTGGTGCGCCAAGGCTATGGCTGGGGCGCCCGTAACCGTGAGACGCACCTCCTTAGTGTGCTCGGCAATGCGCCGCCGATGCATGGCGTCGTCATCCCCACCTTCATGCCTGAGAGTGGCTAGTGTATTGCCGTTTATTACTCCTTCAATGCTTCACCACTCATGAAATCATACTTCAAAACAAGCTCACTTCTCGCTGCCTGGCTTATCCTGCCGCTTACATCGCTTCACGCGGACGACCTTAAAGTCGCCACGATCGTTGGTAATCACGCCGTCCTTCAGCGTGATACACCCGTGCCGGTTTGGGGCTGGGCGGATGCGGGGACAGAGGTGACCGTTGAGTTTGCCGGACAAAAGAAGACGGCCAAGGCCGGTGCCGATGGCAAGTGGCAGGTGAAACTGGACAAACTCACGACGAGCGCGGAACCGCGTGAGCTCAAAGTTTCTGCCGGTGGGGATAAGGCACCTGTGGTTTTGACGGATATCCTGGTGGGCGAGGTGTGGCTTGGGTCCGGCCAGTCGAACATGGCGATGACGGTGAACCGGGCTGACAACTACGAGCAGGAACAGGCGGCGGCGAACTTGCCGAATGTGCGCATGTTCGTCGAGAAAGGCGCGAGCGAACCCGAGGCTCTGGCCGATGGCAAAGGCGAATGGCGAGTTACAACACCTGAGACGGTGGGCAGCTTCTCGGCGGCGCTGTTCTTTTTTGGTCGCGAGATTCATAGGAAGCTCGGCGTGCCGGTGGGCCTGATCAATTCATCCGTGGGCGGCACGCCGATTGAGGCCTGGATCGACAAGGATACGCAAATGGCGGTGCCTGAGCTGGCAGCCGCCGCGAAAGCAGTGCCTGCGCCTGCTCCGGTTTCCGCGGAGGTGGCGATGGAAAACTACAAGAAGCTGCTGGCGCGCTGGGAAGTGCTGGCCCAGAAAGCCAAGGAGAACAACACCGAAATGCCCCGCAAGCCGCGTGATCCCAGCGTTGTCAGTTCGCGCAAGAATGATGTGGGTGGCTTGTTCAACGGCAAGATTGCACCGCTGATTCCGTATGCGATCCGTGGCGCGCTTTGGTACCAGGGCGAAGCGAACTCAGGTCCGGAGAAGGCCCTCCTTTACGGCACGCAGTTGTCCTTGCTCATCAACGACTGGCGCTCGCGCTGGGGCTATGAGTTTCCTTTCGCGTGGGCGCAGTTGCCTAACTTCGGAGTGGTGGGCCGCGACTGGCCGACGATGCGCGAGCAGATGCTGAAGACGCTGGCGGTCCCGCACACCGGCATGGGCATCAACATCGACATTGGCGAAGAAAAGAACATTCATCCAAAGAACAAACAGGAGGTCGGTCGCCGCTTATCGCTGTGGGCGCTTGGGACAGTGTACGATGAAAAAGTGGAGTCCACTTCGGGACCTCTGCCTGCGGGCAAAGAAGTGGGCAATGGCAAGGTAGTGGTGAGTTTCACGCATGCTGACAAAGGGCTGGTGGCGAAAGACGGCGAGCTGAGGGGCTTCGTCATTGCTGGCGAAGATCAGCAGTGGAAGCCTGCGCAGGCAAAGATCGAAGGTGACAAGGTGGAGGTTTCCAGCGCCGAAGTGGCGAAGCCGGTGGCGGTGCGTTATGCCTGGGAGAACTGGCCTACCTGCAATCTGTACAACGGTGCGGGTCTGCCTGCGACGCCATTCCGGACGGACAGCTGGAGCTGGAAGCCGCCAGTACCAGAGGTGAAGTCTCGGCTCGCGCCGAAGCCAAGGGCTCCTGCAAAACCCAAAGCGGATAAGTAGGACCAACCAAGTGGCTCTTCCCAGATGATCGTGGACCGTTGTCTTTTTACGGCGTTGATTGCTGGAGCTGGCTTGTGCTCGCTACCGGCCCAAACTTCAGTGGATCAATTCGGCGTCACGGAACTGCGTCCCACAGCGGTAGAGGGGAGGGAATGGTTCTCCACCTGGCATAGCGGACATGCCCGCTCGTTTACTGGCGTGGACCCAGACGACCCTTGGTACGATGCCGATCACGGCGATGCCAAGTACACGGTGGATGGAAAGGGCCTGCTGGCGATATCGGGTTCCATGCCACGCATGTATGTGCATGATCCGGCAAAGTTGCGGCCTTGGAAGGGCGGGCTGGAGTGCACGGTATATGCCATGCGCGTGGCGGACAAGAACACCGACTATGCGGGCATCGAATTCATGGTGCGCACGAACCATGGCACAACAGGCAATGAGAACAAGGACTTGGGCGACACGCGCGGCATTGCTGCGCGGATGCGCTATGACGGCGGGATCGATTTCGAGAAGGAGACTGCGCACCCGCATTCCACGGTCGTGGCTTCAAAGAAGTATTGGCCCAAAGGTATGCCGAAAAACGTGTGGATCGGCTGCAAGTACATCGTTTATGACCTGCCGAACGGCGACGTGAAGCTGGAACTATGGATCGATGAAACAGATGGCCGCAACGGCGGCAACTGGAAGAAGATCAATGAGTTTACCGACATGGGAACCAACTTCGGCGTGGGCGGCAAGGCTTGTAAACCGGGCATCGATCCGGCGCTGCGGCTAACAGGCGGGGACAACCGCGAGGGCTCGGAATCGGGCCTGTCAAACATGACGGTTTATATGCGCAGCGACAACGTTGGCGAGAGAGGGCTGCTCATGAAGAAGGAGAGCGTGCGGGAGATTGGAAAAGGAAGGTAGCCATGCCCATGGCTACTTTCCTCTTTGATTCCGTTCAGGGCTCCAAGGTCGCGGTCAGCGTGATCTCGGCTTTGAGCACGCGAGACACGGGACAGTTGGCCTTTGCATCTTGGGCGATCTCTTCGAACTTGGCGGCGTCGATGTTGGGGACGCGGCCTTTGAGGTCGAGATGAATGGCTGCGATGGTGGGATTGCCATCAACAGTTTCCATGGTCAGGGAGGCCTGGGTGCAAAGCTCATCGGGAGTGAAGCCAGCTTTCCCAAGAGCTGCGGAGGTGGCCATGGTGAAGCAGCCTGCTTGGGCGGCGGCAATGAGTTCCTCAGGGTTGGTGCCAGGCCCGTCTTCAAAGCGCGAATGAAAGGAGTACGCAGTATCGTTGAGGACGCCGCCAGGAGCGGAGAGCTTGCCTTTGCCGGACTTGAGGTCGCCATTCCAGACGGCGGATGCAGTGCGTTTCATGGTTAAAGAATGTGTGGTTACGGACCCCTTTGAATCGGATGGCGAGAGTACGACGGCTGCGAAACTTTGATGAATGATCAAAGAACCTGAGTGAGGTCTTCACCCCATCGCGTCACGGCGGCTGACTGGTATGCTCAGTCATGAAAAGCATCATACACACTTCAGTTGGCGCATTGCTTGTTCTAGCCTCACTACCTCTCGCACCGACATTGTATTCGCAAACGGTTGAGGCGACTGAAACCACTGTCACCTCGCAGGGAACGGTGAGTGAGTTCGGCCCCCAGGGTGTAGCGATAACCACCGAGCCGGGGAGAACGCCAGTACGTTACCTTTCAAAGGAGACGACGAATTATGTGGATGAGAGCGGCCTGCCCGTGGATCCACGCGCCGTCGTGCCCGGCAATCCAGTGACGGTGCATTATACGAAGGTCGGCGATACCCTGGTGGCGTCAAAAGTCGTGGTGAGGAGCCTGAAAGCAGGATCAGCCGCCGCAGCGGTAACAACCACTACCCGGAGCGACGCACCGCCCCCTGTCGCGCAGGTGGAATCGACCAGTACTATTGCCACCGGCACCGCTCCGCCTCCGACCGAAATCATCCACACCACAAGGACCGAGGGAACCGTGAATGGAGTGGGCGATGAAGAGATGATGGTGCAGACAACTTCCTCACGAACGCCCTCCCGCTATTTCCTTACACCCACCACAACCTATACCGATGAAGCCGGCGTCGCCGTCTCGGTCGAGGCCGTTAAATCAGGCCTACCTGTGACAGTGTATTACACTGACACGGGCGGTGTTCATAGAGCTTCAAAAGTGGTCGTCAAGCATCTGGGCACGATGACCTCGTCGCCGTCAGTCATGCGCACGACGGTGACTGCACCCGCTCCAGCGCCTGTCAGTGAAAGCACCACCGTTGTTCGTTCGGAGCCGCCCGTGGTGAAGACCCCTGTAACCGAACGGGAGCCGTCAAAAGTGGTGGTACGGAATGAAGAGGATGGGGACAGGCCCCGGGTCGCCAAAAAGAAAGTCGTGGAGAGCGAAGTTCCCGCGACCAGGAAACGCAAGGTAGAGCCCGAACCGGAATCGGAGCAACCTAGGAAGCGCGTGGTGAGCACCGAAAGCACGCGGGTCAAGAAAGAGGCGCCCCCTCCAGGTGTGATTTACAAAAAGACCACCACGACAACGACGACCCGGGCAGTGCCCGAGGACTAAGTGGGCATCCCTGTGCGTTCTTGCAGCACTTCGTGCAAGCGGGTGAGAAGCTTGTCGCCGGTGAAGGGCTTCTGAAGGAAGGAGACGGAAGGGCCAGTTCCCGCAAGCCGGGCTTTTTCCAGCACTCCACTCATTAGGATGATCCTCATCGCAGGCTTGATCTTTTGCAGGGCAACTATAGTCGCGGGACCGTCCATCACCGGCATTGACATGTCGGTGATGACGAGGGCAAAGTCTTCCGGTCGTGAGCTGAAAAGAGCGAGCCCTTCCTTGCCGCCATCAGCCACTACGACGTCATATCCCTGGATTTCAAGAGTGCTCTTGATGATATCACGAATGGACTGCTCGTCATCGATGACAAGGATGCGTTCATGGTTGCCGGAAGGCGGACGGGTGGCAGGCCGGGGCAGGGGAGTGGGCGTGCTGGCCGGCATGGCCGGTAGATACACCTTAAATTGCGAGCCCATCCCCGGCTCACTGACGGCATCGACAAAGCCGCCATGCTGCTGAACGATGCCAATGACGGTGGAGAGGCCCAAGCCAGTGCCTTTTCCAGGTCCTTTGGTCGTAAAGAAGGGATCGAAAATACGCTCCATTATATAGGCAGGAATGCCCGTGCCAGTATCGGCCACGGTGATGAGGACGTAGGGCCCTGGAGCGAGATCGAGATGGCTGGAGCCGGGCAGCGAGGCCGTATCCAGCACTAGATTCGCTGCGCTGATCGAAAGCGTACCACCCAATAGCATCGCGTCGCGGGCGTTTACGCACAGGTTCATGAGCACCTGATGCAGTTGCGTATTATCACCCTGCACGGGCCAGAGATGGGCAGGCACTTCAGTGCGAATGTCGATCATCTTGTAGAAGGTGTTGCGGCAAATACTTTCCTGCTCGCTAATCAGGTTTTCCACTGACAGGACGGTGTGATCGCCCTCCACACCGCTGGCGAAGGTCAGAATCTGGCGCACGATTTCGCGCCCGCGCTGTGCGCTTGCATCAAGCGTGCCGATAAGGCTTGCATTGGGCTCGTCCGGCAGTCGCATGCGCAGCAGTTCCAGGCCCAGGATGATGGGGCTGAGGGCGTTGTTGAGATCATGGGCAACGCCGCTGGCCAGAGTGCCAATGCTTTCCATGCGCTGCATGCGCAAAATTTGTGCGGCGAGTCGACGGCGTTCCGTTATGTCTGTGCTGATGCCGAGACGCGCCTTGGGCTTGCCTTCCGTGTCATAGAGCATGGTCCAGCGGCTTTCCATGAGGATGGTATTACCATCCTTGGTCTGATGTCGAAGCTCACCGGTCCATTCCCCATGGGTCATGACTTTGAGCCGCGCCTCAATGCGTTCGGGCCGCTCGTCCTTGAACAGCAAATGCATGGCGTTTTGTCCCAGAGCTTCGGCTTCGGTCCAACCATAGGTGCGCTCGGAGCCCTTGTTCCAATAGACGATGCGCTCGTTGGCATCGGTCATGACGATGGCATCCTGGGCCTTGTCGAGAAGTGACGTGAGTTCGCGCACGCGTTCCTGAGAACGCTCGTGCATAGCGACTTCGGCGGCAAGCAGGCCGTTGGCGGTTGTCAGCTCATGGGTGCGAGCAAGGACGGTGCGTTCTAGTTGCTCCATGTTGCGCCGCACGGCATGGAGCAGCGACCACTTTTCGGTGAGAGCATGGGCGAGCTGCAGAACCTCGATGCCATCGAATGGTTTCTTAAGGATGAGAAGTCGCTCAGGGTGCGGTAAATTCTCGGTCATCTGCTCCCATGACTTGTCAGAATAGGCGGTGCAGATGACGACATGGAGGTCGGGCGTCACCTCCCAAAGTTTTAACGTCGTCTCTAGGCCGTCCCATCCCGGTGGCATGCGCACATCCATGAAGGCGATGGCAAAAGGACGACCGGCCAAGTGGGCGGCGTGCACGATCTCCAGGGCTTCCTGGCCCTGCGTAGCAAAGGTGAGTTCGAAGCAGGCGCGCGAAGGCGAAGCGG